>JAFZUB010000148.1 GCA_017618515.1 Bacteroidaceae bacterium | reverse complement strand
CTGGAGCCCTCGCCACCGGCATGGGTGTGGACAGCGTCGAGGTGGCCGTCGAGCACCTTAGACTGCAGATACTCGGCCAAGTCGGGGTATTCGTCCATATTGGCAGCGTCCCACACGGAGAAGAGGGTGCTGCGTACGAAGTCGTTGTCGCCCACCGCGGAGTTGGTCTGCATACCCATGTAGCCAGTGGGAGTGCCCACCATCATATAATAAGTGCCTGGGAAGTTGCGGTCGCTGTTGACGCGCCCTTCCACGTAGATCCAGTCGTAAGCCTCGCCCTCCGGCGCATCGGGGTGGGAGCTGTGCCACGGACTCATGAATGCCGATGTGCCGCCGAAGTTGCGGGGAATCAGCACGGGCAGCTCGCTCTCCCTATAGTAGTTGAAATAGTTGATGCTCTGCAGGCGGTTCCAGTCGTCGCAGCGCAGTTCTATGCGATAGAAATCGTCGGTGGGGAAATTGATATCGGGAAAGAGCACGTCGGTCCTCTCCTGTGCAGCGATTTCAGTGTTGCCAAAGCTGCCGTTGTAGAGCACCTGTCCCGTGTGGGGATGCACCACTCGCACATCCACCTTGGCGTATTTGGCGTATTTGTTTTTCCACACCACGTCGGCCTTGACATGGCCTGCGGGGATGCGATAATGATAGGCCAGAATCATACCCTGCGAGGGCATGGTGGTCATCGCGCTCTCATTGGTGCGGGCGTCGTACCACTTGGTGTCGGTCTCCTTATACACATTCGGGTCGATGGTCACCCCAGGTACAGGTACCTCGCGATAGCAATAATAGCCCCACATCTTGTCGGGCTCCGAGGCGTTCTTGTAGGTCTGGGCATTGACCATTAAGGTCAGAGAACAGAGAACAGAGAATAGAGAAAAGAAAAGGATTGACTTTTTCATGATTTGACAACTTTACGGTTTAATCTATTTAGTCCTGCAGAGTCTTTCTAAGGTACTCGGTGCACTCTTCAAAGGTGGAGAAGGTGAGGTGCTCAGGCACCAAGTCAGGAATCACATTCATGGTCTGCAACATGTAGAGCGGCTGCGGCTGAATCATAGTCATCAGCACCGTAGCGCCGTTGGCCTGAATGTCCTTGATGGCAGTCTCCATGGCATAGAGGCCCGACTGATCCATAAACGATACCCGCTTCATACGGATAATGACAATCTTGGCATCGGGCGGCACATTGCCCATCACCTGCTGGAAACCAGTAATGGTGCCGAAGAAGATAGGCCCGTTGAGGCGCTGGATATAAATCTTGTGAGCCACGGTGTCGGGGATGCCGTCCTCGTGGTCCCACGGACTCTCCACATCGAGGTTGGTCATCTCCTGACTGCTGTAGCCTCCCTCCACGAGATCGCTGGCACGCTTCATGAACAGCACGCAGGCAATCACCATGCCGATGCCGACAGCCGTCAGCAGGTCAACGAAGACGGTGAGCAGGAACACTGATATGAGCACAAAAGAGTCAGCCCTCGGAATGCGGAGCAGGTCTTTGAATCCCTTGAAATCAATGATGCCGATGCCCACGCTGATAAGGATGCCAGCCAGCACCGACAGCGGCACATACTTCACCAGACCGCCCAAGCCCAAGAGTACGGCAAGCAGCATCACAGAGTGGACCATGCCGCTCAGTCTGCTGCGACCGCCACTGCGCACATTGACCACAGTTCGCATGGTGGCACCGGCTCCAGCAATGCCTCCGAACGCTCCAGCCAGCATGTTGCCTATGCCCTGCCCCACCAGCTCGCGGTTGCTGTCGTGGTGAGTCTTGGTGATATTATCGGTAACGACGGAAGTGAGCAGCGTGTCAATAGAGCCCAGTCCCGCCAGAGTAAGTCCCGGCACAACGGAGACCGTCAGCAACTGTCCCCAGTCGAGCCCCTGTAAGTCAAGGCTCGCAATCACAGGCTTGGGCAAGCCCGACGGGATGTCGCCTATAGTCAGGAATTCGGGGAAGCCGACCAATAGCGACACTATGGTCACTGCCACCAGAGCAACAAGAGTTGCGGGCACCTTCTTCGTCAGCAGCGGGAAGAGATAGATGATGGCGATAGTGCCAAGCCCGAGAGCCAGCGCCATCAGCGATATGCCACCAGTGATGCGCTCGGGCAGCTGAGTAACCATATCGAGCACCAGCACGGGGGACTTGAGACCTATCAGCGGATAGAGCTGCTGCAAGATGATAATCACACCGATACCGCTCATGAAGCCCGACAGCACGGGATAGGGTATGTAGCGGACGTATTTGCCAATCTTAATTACACCAAAGAGAATCTGAAACAGACCGCAGAACAGACCAGCCAGTGACATACTTATCAATACAGCCGACATGCTCTGCTGCGACGCCCAGATGCCACTAATAAGACTGGCAGTAATAACGGTCATGGGACCCGTAGGACCACTGATTTGGCTCGGGGTGCCACCGAACAGCGATGCAAAGAACCCCAGCATGGTAGCGCCTACCAAGCCAGCCAAAGCACCTACAGAGGCTGCCGAGGGGTCATCCACGCCACCGAAGGCCTGTATGCCAAACGCCAGTGCCAGAGGCAGCGCCACGACGCCCGCCGTGATGCCGCCAAACAGGTCACCCTTGATATTGCTCGTGTCAATAAGTCTCATAGAAAGTCGAGTGTCGAGATTCAAGAGTGGTTTTTTATTCGTACTCGCTCCAGCTCTTGATGGGGAGAGCATCGACGGGCACGGTGCAGAAGGCATTGATGAACGCCGAAGCCAAACGAGCATTGGTGATGAGAGGCACGTTATGGTCGATGGCTGCACGGCGGATGCGGTAGCCATTGGTGAGCTCGCGAGTGGTATGATTCTTAGGAATGTTCACCACCAGGTCGAAGCGATGCTGAGCTATGAGGGTGAGCACATTGTTGGGGCTCTGGTCATCCTCGTCGGGCCATAGGGTGGCAGTGGCCTCTATGCCATTGTCTTTCAGGAATCGGGCAGTGCCTGCCGAAGCATAGATGGAGTAGCCGCTCTTATAGAGCAGGTGGGCAGCATTAAGCAACTGCACCTTAGACTTGGCTTCGCCGGAGGATATCATCACGGCCTTTTCCTTGGCGGGAATCTTATAGCCGGTGGCGAGCATGGAGAGGAGTAGAGCCTCGCTGTAGTCGTCGGCAAGACAGCCTACCTCGCCAGTGGAACTCATATCGACACCGAGGATGGGATCGGCGCGGTCGAGACGAGCGAAGCTGAACTGGCTGGCCTTGACTCCGATGCGGTCGATGTCGAACGCGCTCTTGTCGGGACGCTCATAGGGAGCATCGAGCATGATGCGTGTGGCGGTGTCAATAAGATTGCGCTTGAGCACCTTGCTGACAAACGGGAAGGAACGGCTGGCACGCAGGTTGCACTCTATGACCTTGACGCTACCGCCCTTGGCAAGATACTGTATATTGAACGGACCAGTGATATTGAGCTCGCGTGCAATGGCGCGGCTCATCTTCTTTATCTGACGCGCGGTGGAGAAATAAATCTGTTGAGCAGGGAATACCATGGTAGCATCGCCAGAGTGGACACCGGCGTACTCGATATGCTCGCTGATGGCATACTCCACTATGTCGCCGTGGTCGGCAACGGCATCAAACTCAATCTCCTTGGTCTCCTGCATAAACTGGCTGACAACGACGGGGTAGTCCTGGCTGACCTCGGCGGCAAGTTCAAGGCAGCGGGAGAGCTGCTCGTCAGTGTGGCACACATTCATGGCTGCGCCGCTGAGCACATAGCTTGGACGCACAAGAACAGGATAGCCTACTTCGTCAACAAACTGACGAATGCCGTCAATGCTGGTGAGAGCACTCCAACGTGGCTGGTCGATGCCCAGTTGGTCGAGCATGGCGGAGAACTTGTTGCGATTCTCGGCGCGGTCGATGCTGACAGGAGAGGTGCCAAGCACTGGCACACCCTGACGGTGGAGCTTCATGGCGAGGTTGTTGGGTATCTGTCCACCCACGCTGACGATGACACCGCGCGGCTGCTCCAGCTCTATCACATCGAGGACACGCTCAAAGGTGAGTTCGTCGAAATAGAGGCGGTCGCACATATCGTAGTCGGTGCTGACGGTCTCGGGGTTGTAGTTTATCATGATGCTCTTGTAGCCAAGGCTGCGAGCCGTTTGCACGGCGTTGACAGAGCACCAGTCGAACTCCACGCTGCTACCGATGCGGTAGGCACCGCTGCCGAGCACGACCACAGAGCGCTCATTGTGGTAGTAGCTGACGTCGTGACCGTGTGTGGCATAAGTGACATAGAGGTAGTTGGTGAGGTCGGGGTGCTCGCTGGCCACAGTGGGGATGCGCTTGACAGCGGGATTGACACTGAGTTCCTTGCGACGGGCACGTACGGCAAGGTTGTCACGCTCACCGGCTTGGTCGCCAATCACGAGGCGTGCAATCTGGAAGTCGCTAAAGCCCAGCACCTTAGCTTGCTGCATGGTGGCAGCATCGATGGCGTCAAGACTGGGAAGAGCTTGGAGCTTGCGCTTCCACTCCACGATGTTGGCCATGCGCTCAAGGAACCAGGGGTCTATCTTGGTGAGGTCGCTGATGCGCTCCACGGTGTAGCCCTCCTCCAGAGCCTGAGCAATAGCGAAGATGCGGAGGTCGGTGGGGTTCTGCAGTTCGTCGTCAAGATTATCGAAATGGGTGTGGCGGTTGCAGACAAAGCCGTGCATGCCCTGCCCTATCATGCGAAGGCCTTTCTGGATGACCTCCTCAAAGCTGCGACCGATACTCATCACCTCGCCAACAGACTTCATGCTGGAGCCAATCTTGCGGCTAACGCCCTGGAACTTGGTGAGGTCCCAACGCGGAATCTTGCAGATGAGGTAGTCGAGCGACGGAGCAACATAAGCGGAGTTGGTGGTGCCCATCTCACCTATCTGGTCGAGGGTATAGCCGAGGGCTATCTTGGCAGCCACGAAGGCGAGGGGGTAGCCGGTAGCCTTGGAGGCAAGGGCACTAGAGCGCGAGAGGCGCGCATTGATTTCTATGATGCGGTAGTCGTTGGTGTCGGCATTGTAGGCATACTGAATGTTGCACTCACCCACGATGTTGAGGTGGCGCACACACTTGACGGCGAGGTCTTGCAGATATTTCACCTGCTCATCGTTGAGCGAGCATATGGGAGCCACCACGATGCTCTCGCCAGTGTGGATGCCGAGGGGATCGAAGTTCTCCATCGAAGCCACGGTGAAGCAGTGGTCGTTGGCATCGCGGATAACCTCGAACTCTATCTCTTTCCAACCTTTGAGGCACTCCTCCACCAGCACCTGCGGGGCAAAGGTGAAGGCACTTTCAGCCACCTCGCGGAAGGTCTTCTCGTCGGGGCACACACCGCTGCCGAGGCCGCCCAGAGCATAGGCCGAACGAATCATGATGGGATAGCCGATGCGGCGTGCCGCAGCAAGAGCCTCCTCCATCGTCTCACAAGCCTGGCTTACGGGCACCTTGAGGTCAGCCTCGTTGAGGCGACGCACAAAGCGGTCACGATCCTCGGTGTCCATGATGGCCTCCACGCCAGTGCCCAGCACCTCGACGCCGTACTCCTTGAGCACGCCGCTCTGCCACAGCTCGGTGCCGCAGTTGAGGGCAGTCTGACCACCAAAGGCCAGCAGGATGCCGTCGGGACGCTCCTTCTTTATAACCTCGGTAACGAAGTGGGTAGTAACGGGCAAGAAATAGACCTGGTCAGCGATACCTTCGCTGGTCTGGATAGTAGCCACGTTGGGGTTGATGAGCACTGAACTGATGCCCTCTTCGCGGAGAGCCTTGAGAGCCTGCGAGCCGGAGTAGTCAAACTCGCCTGCCTGACCGATTTTGAGTGCGCCGCTGCCAAGCACGAGCACTTTCTTTAGATTGGATTTCATATTATTGAGCATTGAATATTAAACATTGAACATTTATTTCTCTATCTTCATCATTTTGCGGGGCATGGGACGGGAATGCATCTGTTCGGGCTCAAGATTACCCTGGACAGAGGGAGCCTTGCTGAGTGTGTCAGCGGATACGCGGGCAGTGTCGGCAGACTCGGAGGTTTCCTCCTTGGGAGGGGGTAGCTCCTTGTGTATCCTTACCAGCGAGGGACTGAAGATAAACAGCAGTCGCGGATTGATGTTCCACTCGCTTACCATATATATGTAGCCATATACGCGCTTGATGGAGCGCCGCGCCGCATCTATGTTGAGCGAGAAATCGCCGCTGCCATAGACATGACGCTCATAGTGGCTCACGCTGTCACCGTCATACTGCACCGCCAGTGACGCCACAGCATGGCGAGTGCCCTCTTTCTGCACAAACTGCGCGCGGAAATTGAGCATCACCTCGTCGCCGGGCTTAAATACAGTATCGCCCTTTATCTCAAAAGTAAAACGATTGGAAAATCCGTTGCCGCTAAGCAGATAGTACTGGCGTCCGTTCCACACATTGGCGGTGTCGCCAGTAGAGCTTAGCGCCGAATAGCGGTTGACATCGTTGACTGCGTCGCCCACATCGCCCAGCTCGGCATGCAAGCGCTCACCAATATTAGCGTATATCTTCTGCAGCAACTCCATGTGCTGGCAGTACCACACGAGCGAGCTGTCGAACTCAGCCTCGGTGACACCATTGTCTCTCAAACACGTCAGGATATAAGCACGCCCCTTGATGTCGGAGCTGTCACCGCAGGCAGCCATACCCTGCATCAAATGGTATTGATACAGTATCTTCTCCATCTTGCCCTCACTCAAAACGCCGCTCGGCTTGCCGGCCTTGCAGGCCGCCAACAACAATAGGACAATTATGTAGAGCAGATGGCGCATGGAGGCTAATCAGTGTCTGGTTTCTTATGAGATATCAAGCGGTTGAGAGTCTTATAGTAACATATCACGAGCAACGCCCCTCCCGTGGTAATCGCTGCATCGGCGAAGTTGAATATCGGGCTGAAGAACACGAAATGGTCGCCCCCCACTATGGGCATCCACTGAGGCCAGTTGGTGTCGATGATTGGGAAATAGAACATATCCACCACTCTGCCCTCCATGATGCTGCCGTAGCCCTGCCCGAACGGAACTAGCGTGGCTGGCGTAAGGCCATTGCAGTCGCTGAACACGAGGCCGTAGAACACATTGTCAATTATGTTGCCAGCCGCCCCTGCCAGCACCATAGCCACCAGCACAATAAACGCCCAACTTATCCTTGGTCTGGCAGCCAGTCGCCAGAGCAGCCAGCCCAGCAGGCCCACTGCCACCAAACGGAAGAAGCACAGCAGCCATGTACCCACGAAATCCATGCCGAACGCCATCCCCTTGTTCTCGATAAAGGCTATATACGCCCAGTCGGCCATACGGATGCTCTCGCCCGGACAAAGGTGAGTCTTCACCCAAATCTTAAGCAACTGGTCCACGCCGAGGATAAGCACTATCACGGCGAGGGCAAGCAGCCTCTTTTTCGTGGTTAATTTAGTTGGTCGCAAAGTTTTAGTCCTGTCGGTTTTTCATCTGCTTGGCCTCGATGCTAAGGGTAGCGTGAGGCACTGCGCGCAGCCTCTCCTTGGGGATGAGCTTGCCAGTAACACGGCAGATGCCATAGGTCTTGTTCTCAATACGGATGAGGGCATTCTGCAAGTTGTCGATAAACTTTTTCTGCCGTGCGGCGAGGGTGTTGAGTTCCTCCTTGCTCTGAGTGGCATAGCCCTCCTCCATCACCTTATAGGTAGGCGAGGTGTCGTCCACAGTGTTAGCATCTCTGTGGGTTAGCGCAGCCAGTATCTGGTCATAGTCTGCACGGGCTACTTCCAACTTCTGAAGTATGAGCTCCTTAAACTCCATGAGCTCTTCGTCTGTGTAGCGTTTCTTTTCAGCCATAGGATTTATGTTTATGAGTTTATGATTATTTCTTGGTTATTCGTGCATTGAGGGTGAAGTCCTCAAAGTCGAGTGTGTCAGCCTCGAGACCTGTTTCGAAGGTAAGGCTGTCGCAAAGCACCTGACTGAGGATGAAGTCGCGGTGAGCCTCCACGGCCTCGCGTACCTCAGCATTGTCCTCAAGAGTGATGATGATATGGTCGGTTATCTCGAAGCCCTGCTCTTTGCGGTAGGTCTGGATACGCTTCACCACCTCGCGGGCCATACCCTCGCGGCGCAGCTCATCGGTAACGGTGAGATCAAGCGCCACAGTGAGCGTACCTTCGTTGGTGACACTCCATCCGGGGATGTCTTGATTGAATATCTCAACATCATCGCGCTCCACAGTCACTGACTGTCCTTCCACTTCGAGAATCAGATGGCCGTCGGTCTCCAGGCGGATTATCTCCTCCTGCGACAAGGCTGCAATCATCTTACTCACTGGGCCCATCAGTTTGCCGAGCTTCTTGCCCATCACGCGGAAGTTGCACTTCACTGTCTTCACCAGATTGATGCCCTCCACATAGCGTATCTCTTTTACGTTGAGCTCGCTGGTAATAATAGAAGCCATCTCCTCTATAGACTGTCGCTCAGCCTCGCTGCTCACGGGGAGCATGATGCACTGCAACGGCTGACGTACAATAATCTTCTCCTTCTTACGAAGCGACAGACCCATCGACACTATCTTCTGTGCTCGCTGCATCTGTGCCTCAAGAGGCTCGTCGATGAATGCATCGTTAGCCACAGGATAGTCCTGCAGATGTATGCTGCAGTCGCTACCGCAAAGGTCTCGATATAGCTGGTCGGTGTAGAACGGAGCCAATGGCGCCATGAGGCGTGCTACGGTCTCGAGGCACTCATAGAGCGACTGATAAGCGCTGAGCTTGTCCTGGTCAAGGCCACTACGCCAGAAACGCTTACGATTGAGGCGCACATACCAGTTGGAGAGGTCGTCAATGACGAAGGTCTCCACCAGTCGGCCCGCAGTGGTAAGATCGTAGTCCTCGTAGCAGGCAGTCACTTTCTTAACCAATGTATGAAGGGCTGAAATTATCCAACGGTCGATGCGCTGACGGTCAGCCACAGGAACTATCGGCTCCTCGCCTGTGAAGCCATCGACATTGGCATACATGGCAAAGAAGCTGTAGGTCTGATAGAGTTTGCTGAAGAGTGAGCGAGCCACCTCCTGCACCCCTTTCTCGTCGAAGCGAAGGTTATCCCACGGCTGCGAGTTGGTTATCATATACCAGCGCAAGGGATCGCTACCGTACTTGGCGATGGCCTCGAAAGGATCCACAGCGTTGCCCAGACGCTTAGACATTTTGTTGCCATTCTTGTCGAGCACCAATCCATTGCTGATAACAGCCTTGTATGCCACACTGTCAAACACCATCGTGGCGATGGCGTGAAGGGTGAAGAACCAGCCGCGTGTCTGATCGACGCCCTCAGCAATAAAGTCGGAAGGATAGCAACGGCCGAGATCAAAGGCTTCTTTGTTTTCGAATGGGTAGTGTATCTGGGCGTAGGGCATAGCGCCGCTGTCGAACCACACGTCGATAAGGTCCAGTTCTCGGCGCATTGGTTTGCCCGTGGGGCTCACCAGCACGATGTCGTCCACGTAGGGACGGTGAAGATCAATCTTGTGGTAGTTGTCGTCGCTATAGTCGCCAGGCACAAAACCCTTGTCCTTGAGGGGATTGCTTTGCATCAGGCCTGCGCTGACGCTGCGCTCAATCTCGTCGTAGAGCTCTTGGATGCTACCAATACATATCTCCTCACGCGTGTCGCGATTGCGCCAGATAGGCAGCGGAGTGCCCCAATAGCGCGAGCGGCTGAGATTCCAGTCGTTGAGATTTTCGAGCCACTTGCCGAAACGACCAGTACCAGTGCTCTCAGGCTTCCAGAGGATAGTCTTGTTGAGCTCCATCATACGCTCTCTGGCAGCAGTAGAGCGGATAAACCAACTGTCGAGGGGATAATAAAGGACAGGCTTATCAGTGCGCCAGCAGTGGGGATAGTTATGGATATGCTTCTCTATCTTGAAGGCGGTGCCTGCCTGCTTCATCTCCATGCATAGCACAATGTTCAGGTCCTCTGTCTTGGCCAGCGCCTTTGCATCGAGGTCAGCATACTTGGGGTCGTAATCATTCTTGACAAAGTCACCAGAGTGGTGCCAATAACTGTCGTTAACGCATGCCTGCACAAAAGCCTCGTCCATGTCGTCCTTCACGAAGTACTTGCCAGTGAAGTCAACCATAGGGCGTGTGTCGCCAGCCTTGTCAATGATAAAGAGGGAGGGTATGCCAGCATCTTTGGCCACCTTGGCATCGTCGGCACCAAAGGTGGGGGCTATATGCACGATGCCAGTACCGTCGTCGGTAGTCACATAGTCGCCGGGAATGACGCGGAAAGCGTCCTGTTGCTTGTTGACAACATGGCCGTCCTCCAGCGAGCAAGGATTTACCCACGGGAAGAGCTGCTCGTAATGCAAGCCTAGGAGGTCAGTGCCCTTGCCACGCCACAAAATCTGGAGTTCCTCGTCCTCAGCGGGCTTGAAGTAGGCACTCATGCGACTCTCAGCAAGGATATAGATGGCCTCTTCGCCGCTATAGGGGTTGGCACCCTTCACAGCCACGTAGTCTATCTTGGGACCCACGCAAAGCGCGGTGTTGGAGGGCAGTGTCCAAGGTGTAGTGGTCCATGCGAGGATATAAAGTGGAGCAGACCCCCTCTCCGCTCCCCCTAGGGGGAGAGCTGAAGAAATTTGAGAGTTTTCTGGCCCATCAAGGATGACCTTGAATTGTGCCGTCACCGTGGTGTCCTTCACGTCACGGTAGCAGCCGGGCTGGTTGAGCTCATGGCTACTGAGGCCTGTGCCTGCGGCAGGGCTATAGGGCTGGATGGTGTAACCCTTATACAGCAGTCCCTTCTGATACAGTTGCTTGAGCAACCACCAGAGAGTCTCTATATACGAGTTCTCATAGGTAACATACGGATGATCGAGGTCCACCCAGTAGCCCATCTCCTCGCTGAGCTTGCGCCACTCGGCGGTGTATTTCATCACATCAGCGCGGCACTGGTTGTTGTAATCATCCACGCTGATCTTCTTGCCTATATCCTCCTTGCTGATGCCCAGTGTCTTCTCCACGCTGAGCTCCACGGGCAGGCCGTGGGTGTCCCATCCTGCCTTACGAGGCACATGGTAGCCCTTCATGCTCTTGTAGCGGCACACTGTGTCCTTGATAGTACGCGCCAGCACATGATGGATGCCCGGATGACCGTTGGCCGAGGGAGGCCCCTCGAAAAAGACAAAAGTAGGCTTTTCCTTGCTTGCTTCAAGGCTCTTGGCAAACAAATCTTCCTTCATCCACTGGGCAAGTACCTCCTTATTTATTTCCGGCAGGTTAAGCCCTTGATATTCTTTGAATTTATTTTTGCTCATAACTTGCTACAACATTTGGTGCGCAAAGTTACAAATTTATACGCACATACGCGCAAAGAGAGGCAACTTTTTTATTTCCCGATTTTAATTCTCCAAACTTTCGAACTTTTTCACTACTTTTGCACACAAACGACCATCCCTATGAAGCAAATCCAGCGCATAAAATACATGGAGCGGCAGCTCGACCAGTTGCTGGCTGCACTGCATGCCATGGACGAAGCACTCGACGGTTTGGCAAAGGTGCATGATGCCGCACAAGCACTCAGCGATTACTACGGCAGTGCCGAATGGCGCAAAGACTTTGCTGACGACGAGGCGGGGCGACTGCCCCAGAACCTGAAACGCGGAGTGCTCTCCGAGGATGCCGTGTGGAATGCGCTACAAGAATATAATGAGATGAAAAAGATTCTACCCAATGAAGAATAAGACACGATACGGACTAATACTGTCACTGCTATTCATAAGCTCTACAGCCCTAGCTGACACCCTGCGTGTAAGCACTCAAAACGAATTCAACGCACTACCCGCCGACATAGAGCTGGCCATAAAACGCGGCGCGACAACCATCGATATAGAGCTGGCTAGCACCACCTTCTACTTCAAAGAGAACCATTTCAAGTGGAGCAACAAGGAATGGGGCAACGTAGCCATCAATTTTCACGGCAACAGCACTGTGCTAAAGAGCAACGGCATAACCCTCACCGATGGACAGGAATACAACCGCACCTTCCACCACGGCTACGGATACACTCTCGGTGATACACTCCACATCCCCCTATGGGGTGACCTGCATGAGGCCGACGACCTGATAGAGGTGCTCGACAAAGACAGCAAGTTGTGCCGACTACCCTACTCTGACATAGACGACCAAGATGAGGCTGGCTGCGTCAACACCTATATCAATATTACGCAGTGGTTTAAGTCCTCGGTCTATAAGGTAGTGCGCATCGACGATGGCATGATATACTTCACCGCCAGCGACCTCGCCTACAACAACAGTCGAGGATGCTATAATGTCAATCTCGACGAGGCATACACCCGCAAAGCCCTCAAGATCGACGAAGGAATGATGCCACGCTTCCGTCTTTGCAACAGCAGCCTCGACAGCGATAGACTTGTCAATATTCGAGATGGAAAAATACACCTTCCGCAAGGTCTCAACCAAGTGCGTGAGCACACTGCCAACACATTCTTCTCCCTTGCCAGCAGCACCATTGGTGGCATTAACTTCAGCGGCATAACTTTCTGTGGCAACCGCGATAACAACAATTATCTCATAGTCTTCAACAAGGTGAAAGCCAACGACAGCATTGCCTTCTCCAACTGCCAGTTCCATGCCCTGCGCAGCAATGTGATTCAAGCCTTCGACAGCAATAACCTCCGCGTCCGTCACTGCCATTTCAGTAACTGCTATCACTATGGCATTTTTGCCTCTCGCAGCGTCAACACAACCATCACCCACTGCACGTT
>JAFZUB010000147.1 GCA_017618515.1 Bacteroidaceae bacterium | reverse complement strand
TCTCGGCCATCATCGACTCCAACTTAACTTCTATCATTACTGGTATCATCCTGTTTAACTTCGGTACTGGTCCCAGCCGCGGTTTCGCCACCACCCTTATCATCGGTCTGCTGGCTTCCGTATTTACCGCAGTATGGCTTACCCGCATAGTATTTGAGCACTTCCACAAGAAGGATAAGTGGCTCGACCTTACCTTCACCACTCCGTTCTCCAAGAACATGATGCAGAACACGAAGTACAAGTTTATGTCTGCCTACAAGGTGAGCTTCGTGGTTTGGGCTGTGGCATTGGTAGTATGCTTCGGTTCCTACTTCACCCGTGGATTGAGTGCAGGTATCGACTTTACTGGTGGTCGCAACTATACCGTGAAGTTTGAGAAGGAAGTAGTGCCTGAGAATGTAAAGACTCTCGTGGCAGCCAATGCCGGTGAGGCCAACGTGGCAGTGCTTGCCCTCGGCACCGACGGTAAGACAGTGCGTATCTCTACCAACTATAAGATTGACAGCAACGATCCCTCTGTGGACAATGAGATAGAGACTATCCTCTACAAGTCACTCAAGGAAGGCAAACTTCTCTCCGCTGGTGTGCCTTTCGAGCAGTTTAAGGATCGTGACAATCAGAGCGGTGGCTCCATCATCTCTTCGCAGAAGGTGGGTCCGTCGGTGGCTAAGGATGTAACTTATGGCGCTATCAAGGCCGTGATCTTCGCCCTCATCGCCATCTTCATTTATATCTTTATCCGCTTCCGCAATATCGCATTCTCCGTTGGTAGCACCGTAGGTCTTATCTGCGACTCACTGCTCATCATCGGTACCTACTCATTGCTGTGGGGTGTGATGCCGTTCAGCCTTGAGGTTGACCAGACATTTATAGCGGCTGTGCTGACGTGTATCGGTTACTCCATCAACGATAAGGTGGTAATCTTCGACCGTATACGTGAGTTCCTCAAGCTCTATCCCAAGCGCGACAAGCAGTTGCTGTTCAATCAGTCGCTCAACACCACCCTGGCGCGTACCGTCAACACGTCAACCACCACATTGCTTGTGTTGCTGTGTATATTCTTCCTTGGTGGCGACAGCATCCGCAGCTTCTCGTTCGCTATGATACTCGGTGTCATCTACGGCACACTTTCCTCTCTCTTTATCGCAGCCCCGTTGGCTTACCTGATCCTCGGTGGCAAGATTAAGCAGGGAGCAGAAGAAGAGAAAGAAGCATAATCGCTTTAAAATAGACTTTTTCGGGAGGCGCAGTCCTACTGTGCCTCCCGAAAATCTTAAAGAAGAAACAATCCAAAACAATGAAGAGATACAACCTTTTGAACAATGTGTTCGGCTGGCTTATGTTTGCCGTGGCAGCGATAGTCTATTGCTCCACCATTGAGCCGACCGCCAGTTTCTGGGATTGCCCCGAGTTTATAACGACCGGCTATCGCTTGGAGGTAGGCCACCCACCTGGTGCACCATTCTTTATGCTGGTGGCCAATCTGTTCTCTCAGTTTGCCAGCGATCCCACACAGGTAGCCAAGATGGTTAACTCTATGTCTGCGTTGCTTAGCGCGGGCTGCATCTTGTTCCTGTTCTGGACGATAACACACTTGCTTCGTCGCCTCATCTGTGAGAAGGGCGAGGTAAAAACTACTGTGCAGATGATTTCTATCATCGGCTCTGGCGTGGTTGGTGCGTTAGTATATACGTTCAGTGACACCTTCTGGTTCAGTGCCGTGGAGGGTGAGGTATATGCGTTCTCTTCTTTCTTTACAGCATTGGTATTCTGGCTTATCCTCAAGTGGGAGGACAATGCCGACAAACCAGGTGCCGACCGTTGGATTGTTCTTATTGCCTATTTGATGGGTTTGTCTATAGGTGTGCACCTGCTCAACTTGCTGTGCATCCCGGCTATGGTTCTGATATTCTACTATCGTCGCTATCCGGGCGCTGCAGTCAAGGGCTCGCTATGGGCATTACTGTTTAGCTTCGTGCTTGTCGGCATTATCCTCTACGGCGTAGTGCCTGGCATCGTGAAGGTGGGCGGTTGGTTTGAACTGCTGTTTGTTAATGTGCTGGGCATGCCGTTCAACACAGGTCTTATCGTGTACCTTATTATATTGGTTACTGTGGTTATATGCGCCATCTGGTTCAGCCTCAAGGAGAAAGTGCTGCACAAGGCCAAGTGGCTCTTTATAGCCTCGGTCGTGATGCTGGGTATTCCGTTCTTTGGTAGCGGCGTCTCAAGCATTTTGATAGGTATAGTTATTGTTGCCGCACTGTTCTATGCCCTCTTTATGGCTAAGAAAGTGGTGGCAAACACTGATTTGCGCCGTTTGCTCAACACTACGCTCCTTTGCTTCCTTATGCTGATGATAGGCTACTCCACGTACGCTTTGATAATGATTCGTTCGTCGGCCAATCCGCCTATGGATCAGAATTCACCGGAGGATATCTTTACTATTGGTGATTATCTGGCTCGCGATCAGTATGGCTCGGCGCCATTGCTCTACGGTCCTACATTCAATTCCCAATTGGAGTGGCAGGAAGACCCCGAAGATGGCAGTCACCTCATTCCCAAGAAGACAGAGGGCAAGGATATATATCAGCGCAAAGAGAAGACTAGCGCTGATGAGCCCGACAGCTATATCAAGGTTGGCAGCAAGA
This sequence comes from Bacteroidaceae bacterium, assembly GCA_017618515.1. The sequence continues at coordinate 9,483 of JAFZUB010000147.1, read as the reverse complement.
GCGACTATGTATATGCGCAGAATATGCTGTTCCCACGTATATGGGATAGCGGCAAGGCCAATCAGTATAAGTCATGGTTAGGTGAGTTGCATTATAACTACGTGGATTACGATCCGGGTAATGGCCAGGTGCAGACTCTGGAGATCCCCACGCAGATAGACAATCTCAGTTTCTTCGGTAGCTACCAGCTCGGTTTTATGTACTGGCGCTATTTTATGTGGAACTTCTGCGGACGTCAGAACGACATACAGGGAGCTGGCGAGACCGAGAACGGCAACTGGATTACCGGTATCTCCTTTATCGACAATATGCGTCTTGGCGATCAGAGTCAGCTTCCCGACGTACTGAAGGAGAACAAGGGTCACAATGTCTATTACGCCCTGCCGTTGTTGCTCGGTTTGCTTGGCCTTTTCTGGCAGGCTTTCCGCGGTCGCAAGGGTGGTCAGCAGTTCTGGGTGGTGTTCTTCCTGTTCTTTATGACGGGTATCGCAATTGTGGTTTACCTCAATCAGACTCCGTCGCAGCCGCGTGAGAGGGATTATGCGTACGCAGGTTCCTTCTATGCCTTCGCCATTTGGGTGGGCATGGGCGTGGCCGCCATTATCGACTGGCTGAAGCGCATAAAGATAAGCAATCCTGTTGTTGCTACGCTGGTAAGCGTGGTGTGTGTGCTGGTTCCCGTGCAGATGGCGTCGCAAAATTGGGACGACCATGACCGTAGTGGACGTTACGCATGTCGCGACTTCGGGCAGAATTATCTCAACACTCTGCAGGAGGGCTCATATCCTATTATCTATACTAATGGTGACAACGATACCTTCCCGCTATGGTATAATCAGGACACCGAGGGCGTGCGTCAGGATGCTCGCGTATGCAACCTCAGCTATCTGCAGACCGACTGGTACATCGACCAGATGTGCCGCCCAGCCTACAGCTCGCCTGCTGTGCCCATCAGTTGGAGCAGGGCCGAGTATGTCACGGGACAGAACGACTATGTTCGTATAGAGCCTGGCTACAAAGCGGAGATAGAGCGTTTCTATGAAGAAGATCCTGAACTTGCGCGTAAGCAGTTTGGCGATAACCCGTATGAGCTGAAGAATATCCTCAAGTACTGGGTGCGCAATCCTGAGATCAATGTTATTCCTACCGATAGCATCGTCATCACTATCGACAAGGAGGCGGTGAAGCGCTCGAAGATGCTCATAGCTGATAGCACTGGTCAGATACCTGACGAGATGGTGATAAACCTCAAGGGTCGCAACGTGCTGTATAAGCCGTCGCTGATGATGCTTGAGATGTTGGCTAATGCCAACTGGGAGCGTCCCATCTATTTTGCCACCACCGTAGGTCCCGACAATTTCCTCGGACTAGAGGGTCACTTTGTGCAGGAGGGCTTGGCCTATCGCGTTACTCCGTTCGACGCCTTCGCTAATGGCATGACGGTGGATGTGGAGAAGATGTACGACAATGTGATGCACAAGTATAAGTTTGGTAATCTCAACCAGCCGGGCATTTATATTGACGAGACGATGAGCCACATGTGCCTTTCTAATCGCCGCTTGTTCTCTATCCTTGCTGATGAGCTGGTACAGAGGGGCGACCTTGAGAGGGCTAAGAAGGTGCTTGAGAAGTCTGACGAGGTGTTCCCCGAGAAGGTTGTCAGCTATGGCGACTATATCGGTGGTACCAACGACCTTGCTCTTTCCTGGAATGCTGTTGGCAACAAGGCTAAGGCAGAGGAACTTCTTACCATCTTCGCACGCACAGCTGACCAGTATCTCAACTGGTATCTCAACTACTCCGCTAAGCCTGTGCAGATGAGCGCTTATAGCTGCAATACATACATGACCAACCTCTACTCTGCTGTCCTCAGCTTTGAGAAGATTGGTAGCGATGCTCTGGCAAAGAAGTACACTGCTGTGTTCAACTCATACTACGAGCGTCTTGCTGCAGCCGGCGTACAGCTGGACTTCTAGTCAAAGCTCTCAAACTTTATAAAATTCGAACTACCCCATGTTCATTGAGCAGCCGTCCGGCTTTCTGCGTTTATTCGGTCTCAAGGCTCTCTGGCGAATTAAGCCGGAAGAGAGGGCTGTGTACCTCACCTTTGACGACGGCCCAATCCCCGACATCACTCCGCGTGTGCTTGAGGTGCTCGACCATTACGGCGTCAAGGCTACATTCTTCATGGTTGGTGACAATGTGAGGAAACACCCCAAGGAGTTTGAGATGGTCAAGGCTGCAGGGCATCGCATTGGCAATCACACTTTCAATCATTTAAACGGATTCACGGTTCGAACCAAGGACTACATAGCCAATGTGCATAAGGCAGATGCTTTGATTCATTCTGACCTTTTCCGCCCGCCCCATGGCTGGCTGCGCAACAGGCAATACCATTTCCTTAAGCGTCATTACAAATTGGTGATGTGGGATCTTGTGACGCGTGACTACAGCAAGCGTCTTAACGCCGACGATGTCTTTGAGAATGTGAAGCGTTATGCTCGTCCAGGGAGCATAATCACTTTTCACGACTCGTTGCGCTCGGCCGATAAACTGTGGAGTGCTTTGCCCCGCAGCATAGAATGGTTGCAAAAGGAAGGATACGAGTTTAAGCTTATCCCTTAAATACGTAATTATATATCATATCTACAGCTCCTGCGTTTGCTTTTATGTAATCGGCAGAGGCTGTAGATGCTTTTGTGAGAGAATCGGGCTGCGAAGTCAGCATATCGATAATGGCGACGTAGTCGTCACTGTTATTTATCTCGAAACATCCGCCGAGATCAATAAGTTTGCGTGCCTCGCGGAACTTCTTGTTGTTGGGGCCGATGATGACGGGCACACCATATACAGCGGCCTCCGGTACATTGTGGATGCCTGCACCAAACCCTCCGCCCACGTATGCTATGGTGGCATAGCGATAGATGGAAGAGAGCAGACCGTAGCAGTCAATAATGAGGCAGTGCGCCTCGGCGGCAGTCTCAGCGGTGGCTTGGGTGTAGCGCACAGCGGGGCGCTGCAGCTTGCCCTCTATCTCGGCGAGGTGGCTATCATTGACCACATGGGGGGCAATGATAAGCCGCTGGTTGGGATGGCTGTTGAAATAATTGATGATGATGTCTTCATCTGGCTGCCAGCTGCTACCTGCCACGAGGATAGAGGAGTCAGACTTTGATAGCGGTGATTTGGCAAACGCTTCGCACAAGGGAAGTTCTTTAGCCTGCTCCTTGATTTGCAGCACACGGTCTAAGCGGGTGTCGCCCACGATGGAGGTATTGGTTATGTCGAGTGTACGGAGCAGGTCAACAGACTCTTGGTTTTGCACAAAGAGATGGGCGAAGGTTCGGAGCACGTTGCGATACTTATGGCCGTACCAACGGAAGAAGATCTGGTTGGGCCTGAAGATGCTGGCAACACTGTAAACGGGAATGCTGCGACGATGTAGCGCGGTGAGATAGTTCTGCCAGAACTCGTACTTGATGAAGAATGCCATCTTCGGCTTCGCTATGCGCATGAATTTTCGCGCGTTGAGCTTGGTGTCAAACGGTAGATAGCATATCACGTCAGCTCCCTTGTAGTCTTTCCTTACTTCGTAGCCTGAGGGAGAGAAGAAAGTAAGGAGTATCTTGTATTCGGGATGGTTCTCACGAATCTTTTCTATCAGCGGCCGCCCTTGCTCAAACTCGCCAAGCGAGGCAGCGTGAAACCAAATCACATTGTCGCCTTCGCTTATGCCGCGACGCAGTATGTCATATGTCTTGCTGTGCCCTACCATTAGCAGCCTTGCCTTGCGGTTGAAGATGGCCACTATGTTGACACAAAACATATATATGTAGATGGCGAGCGAGTACATGTGTGGGTGTAAGGCTAATTGAGAGTTTCTATTGCGTGACGCATACGGCGTAGAGTCTCGTCTTTGCCGAGGAATGCTGCTAATTCATACATATCGGGACCTTGTCCTTTGCCCACGAGGCAGATACGCCAGGCATTCCACGGACGAATCTCTGTTTGCTCCACCCATGGGTCAACTATAGCTTTCATGCCCTCCATGCTGAAGTCTTCCACTTTCTCCAACTGCTCTGCAAGGAGAGTCATTTCGGAGGCGGTATTCTCGGTCCAGTTCTTGCGGATAAACTTATCGTCGCGGTCAAAGGTCTCAGGTGCGATAAAGAAAAAGTCGGTGAGGGGCCAGAGGTCCTTTATGAAAGAGACACCACGCTTCTTCACCTGCTTACTCTGGCCGTCAACGTACTCCACAACCTTTTGCTTCATCATTCCTATCACCTGGGCGGCACGGTCTGTCGTGGTAGCAACGCCGTTGTCTGCCAGCAACTCTACAAAGGAGGGTGCCAATTCTTCGTTGGTTTTCTGTAGGAGATATTCGCGGTTGAACCACCAGCCTTTCATGTAGTCAAAGCGTGCACCGGACTTGGAGCAGCGGCTGAGGTCAAAGAGCTCAATGAGTTCCTGCATGGTAAACACTTCCTGCTCTGTGCCGGGATTCCAGCCCAGCAGGGCAAGGAAGTTGATAACGGCCTCGGGCAGATAGCCGCTCTCGCGATAGCCGGAAGAGACATTGCCGGTCTCGGGGTCGTGCCACTCCAACGGGAATACGGGGAATCCTAGCTTGTCGCCGTCGCGCTTGGAGAGCTTGCCCTTGCCGTCGGGTTTGAGCAGCAGTGGCAGGTGGGCGAAAGCAGGCATGGTGTCTTCCCAGCCGAAGGCCTTGTAGAGCAACACATGTAGTGGGGCTGAGGGCAGCCACTCCTCGCCTCGTATCACGTGGGAGACCTCCATGAGGTGGTCATCCACAATATTGGCGAGATGGTAGGTGGGCAACTGATCGGCACTCTTGTAGAGCACTTTGTCGTCGAGCACTGTGGAATTGATGACTACATCGCCACGGATGATGTCGCGCACATGTACATCCTGCCCAGGCTCGATTTTGAATCGCACCACATACTGCGCACCTGCAGCTATTAGCTTCTCCACCTCAGCCTGCGGTAGGGTGAGGGAGTTGCGCATCTGCATGCGGGTGGAGGCGTCGTATTGAAAATTGGGCAGTTCGGCCCTCTTGGCGGTAAGCTCCTCGGGGGTGTCAAAAGCAATGTAGGCGGAGCCGTTGTCTAAAAGGATATCGACATACTTCTTGTATATGTCGCGGCGTTCCGACTGGCGATAGGGGCCGTAGTCTCCACCATAGCCCACGCCCTCGTCAAAATCTATGCCGAGCCAGCGGAAACTCTCGATAATATACTCCTCTGCTCCAGGCACAAAACGTGAGGAGTCGGTATCCTCAATGCGGAAAATCATTTTGCCGCCGTGCTTGCGGGCAAAGAGATAGTTATAAAGCGCTGTGCGTACGCCGCCGATATGCAGAGGCCCAGTAGGGCTGGGGGCAAAGCGTACTCTTATATTTCTTGCTTCCATTAGAGTGTTCGAATTTAGCTGCAAAGTTAATCAAAAAAGTGCAAGATACCTTATTAATATATATAAAATTGTGCATATGGCGCAAGAATATGATGTTTTTGTGGGTTTTAGACTTGCGATTTCAGTTTATTGTCTTATATTTGCAAGACTAAACTCATTCTTCTTAATCTAAAGCGATAAATCTATGTGGAGCCGCTATAAGTTGTTGAGTCGAATTTTGCTGGTGGTGGTCTGTTCAGCCATCATTGTCTATTTCATGCCCCACGAGCATAACTTTACCTATGATTATGCGGTAGGCAAACCGTGGAAGTACTCGCAGATTATCGCGGAATATGATTTCCCGATTTATAAGTCCGAAGCGCAGTTGAAGGCAGAGCGCGACAGCGTGTTGCGCAACCTGAAACCGTTCTTCAAACACGACTCTTCGGTAGGCGAATTGCAAGTGGACAATTTCAAGCGTGATTTCTCCACCAATCTCTCGCTGGTGCTCAATCATAAGGAGCGTCTGCTCCTGGCACGCTTGCTGGCCAGCGCCTACGACAGTGGCATCACGAGTCAGCACGATTATTCGCTAGTGATTGATAGTGTTAAAGCTATTAGCATTGTCAGTGGTGGCGCGGCTCAGGTGAAGGCTGTCAGCACTATCCTCTCGCCTAGGCTGGCCTACGAAATGATAGTTCGCAAGGCTGACTCGCTCCATCTATCCAAAGAGGTCGTGGCGCGGTGTAATCTCAACAACTATATTGCCCCCAATCTGGTATACGACTCTGAGCGCACGGCTTTGGTGCGCAAGGAGGCTTTGTCAAACATCGTGCCCAGCCACGGCTTGGTGCAGAGCGGCCAGAAGATTATCGACCGAGGCGAGATTGTTACCGACCATACGATGAAGGTGCTCCAGTCTCTGCAGAAGGAGACCGAGAAGCGCAGTGACAGTGGCACAGAGGCTGTACTATTAATTCTAGGTCAGTTCCTTTGCGTGCTTCTTTTGATGAACATGTTTATGGCGTATCTTGTGCTCTATCGCCCAGACTACGCCCGCGAATTGCGCAGTGTCGGACTCCTGCTCAGCCTTATTTTGCTCTTCACTGTGGCGGCACAGTTGGTGCAGCAGCCTACGGAGCTGAATGTCTATATGGTTCCCTTCGCGATAGTGCCCATCTTCATACGAGTGTTTATGGACTCTCGCACAGCCTTTGCCGCTACGGTTACTATCGTCAGCATCTGCTCGCTGTCGCTGCATAGCCCCTACGAGTTTATGCTGCTGGAGATAGTGGCGGGACTGACGGCTATATATTCACTTAAGGAACTGACCTCGCGTTCGCAGCTGTTCCGCACGGTGCTGCTTATCACGGCGCTGACAGCGCTTATTAAACTGGGCTATGATCTCAGTCAGGGCTTTATTCTCAGTACCATCGACCCCTCGTGGTATGAGCGCATAGCCATCAGCGGAGTGCTACTGCTCTTTGCCTATCCTCTTATGCTGTTGTTTGAGAAACTGTTCGGCTTTATCTCTAGCGTCACCCTCGTCGAACTGTCGAATGTCAATACACCGCTCCTTCGTCAGATGTCCAAGGAGGCACAAGGCACCTTCAACCACTCTATGCAGGTGGCCAACTTGTCGGCAGAGGTGGCTGGCAAGATTGGCGCTAATGTGCAGCTTGTCAGGACCGCCGCACTATACCACGACATTGGCAAATTGCAAAATCCCGCTTTCTTTACGGAAAATCAGAGTGGCACTAATCCTCACGACGACCTGCCCGAGGAGCAAAGCGCCCAGATTATTATACGTCATGTCACCGACGGCATCGAGATGGCTGAAAAGCACAGGTTACCCTCTGTCATCAAGGAGTGCATAGCCACTCACCATGGTAGGAGCAAGGCTAAGTTCTTCTATGTCAACTATGTCAACAAGCATCCCGATGAGCCTGTCAACGAGGAACTGTTCACCTATCCTGGCCCCAATCCGCAGACCAAGGAGCAGGCCATTCTGATGATGGCTGACTCTACGGAGGCTGCTTCACGTAGTCTGACCGAGAAAACAGAGGCTTCCATACGCGATTTGGTAAACAAGATAATTGACCAGCAGGTGGCCGATGGCTGCTTCTCAAACTGCCCCATAACCTTCCAGGACGTCGCTACTGCCAAGGAAGTGCTGGTGAGCAGTCTCAAGACCATTTATCATGCGCGAATAAGCTACCCTGACCTGGAGAAACCCAGAGAAAATGTAGAAAACTCCGAAAATAAGGAGATTCTCAGGGCCGATTAGGTGTTTTTCTTTAAGAAAAATTATAACGATAAAAGGAAAAGTGCTACATTTGCATTCCAGTGAACCTAAAAACTTAAATTTCAAAACTCAAATACCTATGACATTCTTAACAAACGACAAACTTGTGATTGTCGGAGCCGCTGGTATGATCGGCTCCAACATGGTGCAGACAGCACTTACACTTGGTCTGACCTCCAACATCTGCCTTTACGACGTGTTCTCACCCGAAGGCGTGGCAGAGGAAATGCGCCAGAGTGGTTTTGACGGTGCCACAATCGTGGCAACAACCGATGCAGCCGAGGCTTTCGCCGGAGCTAAGTATATCATCTCTTCCGGTGGCGCTCCACGCAAGGAGGGCATGACACGCGAAGACCTTCTCAAGGGCAACTGCGAGATAGCTAAGGGTCTGGGCGAGAATATCAAGAAGTTCTGCCCCGATGTGAAGCACGTGGTTATTATATTCAACCCCGCCGATCTCACCGGCCTCGTAACTCTGCTCTATTCCGGCCTCAAGCCCAGTCAGGTAACCACCCTCGCAGGTCTTGACACTACTCGCCTCCAGAGCGCTCTCGCCAAGAAGTTTGGCGTGATGCAGAATCAGATCACCGGCTGCGCCACCTATGGCGGTCATGGTGAGCAGATGGCAGTGTTTGGCAGCCATGTAGAGATAGCAGGTCGCAAGCTTGTTGACATTATCGGTACACCCGAGTTCCCCACCGAGGAATGGGAGGCAATGAAGACAGCCGTAACACAGGGCGGAAGCGCCATCATCAAACTGCGTGGACGTAGCTCATTCCAGAGCCCGTCGCAGCTCTCTGTGGAGATGATTGCCAGCGTGATGGGCGGCAAGCCTTTCCGCTTCCCTGCAGGCACCTATGTAAATAGTGGCAAGTACCATAACATCATGATGGCTATGAAGACTACCCTCGACACCACTGGCTGTCACTATGAAGTACCCCAGGGAACACCCGAGGAGAACGCCAAGCTTGACCAGAGCTATGAGCACCTCTGCAAGATGCGCGATGAGCTGGTAACTCTCAATATCGTGCCCGAAGTGGCAAAGTGGGGAGAAATCAATCCCAATCTGTAATGACTCTACGACTTTAGAACTCTACAACTTTTTAGACATAGCACATTGCAAAAACCGCTCAAAACAACAAAAAACACGAAAAAATCACTTAAAAACGTGTTTTTTCCCCATTTTAAGTGAAAATAATTGTCTAAAAATGTTGCGAATTCAAAAAAAAGTTGTTCCTTTGCAAATGAAATAGGCATATCACGCATGCCTTCCAACAAAAAACGAAACACATTTTTAACTAATTATTAACCAGAAGAAGCCCCTTTGGGGGTAGATTCAAAAAAAACAATTAACAACATGAAGAAAGTTTTTATGCTTCTCGCCGTTTGTGCAACCGTTGCTTTCGCAAGCGCACAGACAACTGTTCGTGGCAGCAAGTTGACTGACAACTGGTCTGTAGGTATTCAGGCTGGTGGCATTACTCCTGCCTATGGTCACAAGTTCTTTGGCGACCTCCGTCCGGTAGTAGGTCTGACCGTTGCTAAGGAAATTACTCCTATCTTCGGCTTGGCAGCTGAGGTAAATGCTGTTATCAATGCACAGCACAACAACCTTGGCCCGACCAGTGGTGTTTTCAACACCCACAAGGCTTTTGACGCTTCCAACCTGAGCGGTTTGCTGCGTTTCAACCTGACTAACCTCTTCTTGGGTTACACAGGTGAGCCTCGCTTCCTTGACGTAAAGGCCATCTTCGGTATGGGTTGGGGTC
>JAFZUB010000146.1 GCA_017618515.1 Bacteroidaceae bacterium | reverse complement strand
TAGCCCCCAAGGTGAAGCTGCGCAGCGAGTTGCAGTATCTCTGGACGGGCGATGACCAGCGCGACTGGTCGCAGGGATTGCTGGAGCTGTCGCTGGCTCCTCACTGGATGATAACGGTGAGCGACATGTGGAACAACGGCTCTACCAAGACGCACTACTATCAGGGGGCGGTGACGTTCAGCTACAAGTCCCACCGCCTGCAGGCTGGCTATGGGCGCACTCGCGGCGGCTACAACTGTTCGGGCGGTGTGTGCAGGTATGTCCCCGCCACAAGGGGATGGACGCTGTCGTATAACTGCAACTTCTGAGGCTCATGAATATAAAGAAATCCATAATACTGTTGCTGACGGTACTGCTGACCGCATCGTGCAGCTATATCGGGGAGGACGAGCGGCTCATCTACGTCAAGCCCGAGCCTGCCCGTCGGGCAGTATTGCTGGAGGACTTCACGGGGCAGCGTTGCGTGAACTGTCCTCTGGGCTCAGAGGTGATAGAGCAGTTGGTGCAGACGTATGGTGACACAGCCCTCATAGCCGTCGGCATACATGGCGGTCCGCTGGGCTTCGCAGGAAACGCGAGGTATGTGGGACTGGCCACAGAGGCTGGCGACGAATACTTCACCCATTGGGGACTGGAGTACCAGCCCGTGGGCTTGGTGAACCGCCACGGGGCAACCAACTATACCGACTGGGCTGCGGCAATAAAGGAGGAGATGGGCAAGACGGCTCCGTTGGAGATGAATGTGCAGACTTCGTTGGGGACAGAAGAAATAGAAATAATGGTGAGCGAATACGGCACCGACGGACAGGTGGATGGCCGCCTGCAGGTATGGCTGCTGGAGGATAGCGTGACGGCGCTCCAACTGATGCCCAACGGAACGGCCAACACCGACTATGTCCACAACCATGTGCTGCGTGCACCCGTCAACGGTCTGTGGGGAGAGAGCGTCACCGTGAAGGAGGGTGAATGGAACGAGCAGTATATGACCTTCCCCCTCGAAGAGTCATGGAACAGGCAGATGCTGAGCATAGTGGCTTTTGTTTATAATGACGAGGGCGTGCTGCAGGTGACACGTGCGAATATTAACGAAAACGAAAACCAAAACGAAAGGCCTACCCCCAACCCCTCCCAAAAGGAGGGGAGCCACGATAACGATAACGAAAACGAATAGATTAGAATTGAAAAAGACGATTTTTGCAATAGCAGGCATTCTCTCTTTCCTAACGGCGGGAGCCCAGACGCTGGAGTTCCGATACCAAGGACAGAGGCTGGACAACGAGGCCACTGTGACCATAGTGGCTGAGGAAGACTTCTTCGGCGAGATGTCGTGTGAGACCAACCCCAGCACTGCCCCGATGGACGGACTGGTGCTGGATTGCCTGGGCGGCGCCTCGGGAACGGTGACGGCTGTGCTGCAGATACAGGACAACACGTTGGATGCCACCACCCTGCAGTGGTGTATGGGCGGCGAGTGTACGCTGGTGGGCAGCAAGACGATGCTGACCAAGACGTTCAGTGCCGATGAGGGGATACAGGTGTTGTTTGACGCCACCAACATAGTCAATGACGGCGAGCTGACTGCCAAGCTGGACGTGACCCTCGATGCCAGCACCCAGACCGTGTATATACATTTCATTAACGGAGACCCTGCGGGGATAGAGAAGAGAGAACAGAGACTAGAGAAGAGAGAACAGTGGTACGACCTGCAGGGCCGCAGGATTAGCGGTCAATTATCCAAGGGTATTTACATCTACAACGGCAAGAAAATACTAAAATAAAGAACTATAGAGATGAAAAGAATCTTTTTCTCCATTTTCGCCATTCTTATGGCGGCAGGCAGCTACGGGCAGCAGAATAGCGCCACTCCCTCCGATTTCGGAACATACTATGTGCTGAAGGGACAAACGATAGAGGTGCCGGTAACAATCACCAACAATGGTACAAAGGCGATAAGAAGCTTCTCTTACTGTATCGTTACCGAGGGGGACTCGACCGCCGAGACAACAGTGTCAGCAAGGAACCTCGCGGTTAACCAGAGCCGAGAATATACCATCTCATTGTCGGCGGATGGCGAGGCCAGGAGGTATATCAAGACTTTCGCCATCACCAGGGTGAACGGCGCTGCCAACGAGGCTGACCAGCCCAACTCAACGGGCAGTGTGATTACCATCATAGAAAAGCCCGTGGTGACTCCGCTGGTGGAGGAGTTTACCGGTACATGGTGCGGATGGTGCCCCATAGGCTTCGACGCCATGGAGAGAGCCCACGAGGCCTACGGAAAGCAGGCGGTGCTGATAGCCGTGCACTGTAGCGACATAATGGAGTCGAGCGATTTCTCCGAGATAGCGCAGCGTGCCCCCTACTATCCTAGTGTGATAGTCAACAGAGGCGAAGGGTTCTATCCCTCAGATGGTGATCTGAAGGGGCAAATCAGTAAGGATATCCGCAACAGGATAGCCGCTGGCAGCATAGAGGTAAGTGCGCAGTGGGCGAACACGGAGAAAGACGCCATAACGATAGACACTAAGACCAAGTTCGCCTTTTCGGACGATAATACAAAGTACGCCATAGGCTACGCGCTGACTCAGGACGGCATGAAGGGCACCGGCTCCAGCTGGGCGCAGAACAACAATCTGAGCGGCAATTCGGACTACGCCTCGTCGAATCCCTTCTGGTATAACGCCTCCTCAAGGGTGACGGGGCTGGAGTACAACCACGTCGGCGTGGCGGCATGGAACCTTGCGAAGGGAGTGAAAGGCTCTGTTAATCCTGTGGTGCAGGCGGGAGTGCCGCAGTACTACACCTATGAAGCCAATATCGCCAACAAACGGCTGATTCAGGACAAGTCGAAGCTGAATGTCATCGCCATACTCATTGACCGGACGACAGGCGCCATTGTCAATGCCGGGCAGACCACCATCGACGACGAAGCAACGGGAATAGAGAAGAGGGAACAGAGAACAGAAGAGAGTGTTCAATATTTCACGCTCGACGGGCAGAAGATAGCTGCTCCGCAGCGTGGCATAAATATTGTTCGTAAAAGCGACGGGACCTACAAGAAAATATTTGTGAGGTAGGCGAAAATTTCTTACTTCTGTAGGAATTGCAACTCGGCCTCGAGCATTTCGAGCTGTGGCATGGGGCAGCCCGATGCACGCGCCATCTGCAAGGGGCGGGTGTAGAGATAGTGTATCTCCATAGGACGGCCGTATTCGTAGTCGAGCTTCATGGAGGGGGAGTAGGGGGTCATGTGCTCGGTGTTGTAGATCATCTTGTCGGCGAAGGACTCGTCGATATTCTCAACGCCACAGGCTTGCGCTGCATGAATCACCTCGAGCATCTGGCTGTAGATGAGTTGGCGGGTGGCGGGGTTGGCAAGCAGCAGGTCGGTCTGTGTGTTGAGGGCTACGGTCATACCGTTGAAAGGCATATTCCACACGGCTTTCTTCCAACGTGCCTCATGGTACTCCACCGTGTGGGCGTCGATGCCTGCGGCGCAGAAATGGCTGACTACCTGCTCCACCAGCTGGGGGTTGGGACATGAGTAGTTGCCGATGTTGATGTAGCCGTAGCACTGATGGTCAACAGTGCCCGGCTCGGTCTTGGCACTGCAGATGAATGCCAGGCCTGCAGCGAGGTGCAGGTCTGGCATTTGCTGTTGCAGGTCATCCTCTAGGCCGAGGCCGTTCTGGATGAGGATGACGAGGGTATCTTTCTTTAGCAGTGGTGGTAGCAGGGAGGGCAGCAGGTGGTTGTTGACTGACTTGAGTCCAACGAGCACCACATCGCACTGAGGCATGTCTGCTGTGGAGGCATACACCTGCGGCTTGTCGAGATGGAAACTGCCGTCGCAGGAGTTGACCTGCAGTCCGTGCTCGAGGACGAAGCGGTAGTCGCTGTGGAGCAGGAAGTGTACCTCCTGCCCGCTCTGTGCGAGCTTGGCGCCGTAGTAGCCGCCTATCGCCCCTGTGCCTATTACTGCGTAGCGCATGCTATGCTACTTTGCGTCTATTTCTTGGGTGCGGGCACCTTGGGAGTCGGTGCAGCCTTAACGCCTACGAGCTCAACCTTGAAGATAAGAGCGGAGAAGGGCTTGATAGGCGAGTTGGGGTTCTCGCGGTCGCCGTAGCCGAGCTCCTGCGGGATGTAGATCTCCCACTCAGAGCCTACAGGCATGAGCTGCAGAGCCTCGGAGAAGCCGGGGATAACGCCGCCAACGCCAAACTCCTGGGGCTTGTTGCGCTTGTAAGAACTGTCGAAGACGGTGCCGTCGATGAGGCGGCCCTCATAGTTAACCTCAACTTTGGAGTTAGCCTGGGGCACCTCGCCGTCGCCCTGCTTGATGACCTTATACTGCAGTCCGCTGGGCAGAACGACTACGCTGTCCTTCTTGGCGTTCTCAGCGAGGAAGGCCTCACCGGCGCGGCGGTTGTCGCCATACTTCTTTTCCATGAGCTGGTTGTGGTAGTACTCCATCTGGCGGTCAGCGATAGCGGTTGCGGAGTCAGCGGTGATGTTGGGGTCGGTGCGCAGCGCTCCAGCAAGGAAACCGCGCAGGAACTCATCCTTGTTGACGAAGGCGGAGTCAGGGTTGTCGGTAATCTGCTTGTTGATGTTGGGCAACATCTGGTTGAGCACCTGGTCGCCAATCTGCAGTCCGGCAGCGTAGGCCTTCATGGCGGGGTTGTTGGCGCGAGTCATCTCCTGGAATCCGCGGATGAAGTCGTTCATGTACTGAGTGGTGTCGACGTTGAGTCGCTGGGAGAGGTAGCGTGTGAGTCCGTTGCTGTTGGCGAGGCCCATAGCATAGCTGAATAGGTCAACGCTTACGGTGTCAACTTTAACCTCGGGGGCTACTTCCTCGGTCTTTGCTTTCTTGGTAGCCTTGGCTTTCTTAGCCTTGGTCTGTGCGCTCGCGGTGCCGAGGGCTACGAGTGCTATGAGTGCGAATGTGAATATGCGTTTCATAAGTTTATTTTGTGACGAGTGTTATTTCGTAACGTCGGAGTTGGCGTTGACGAGCTTGATTTTGAAGATGAGAGCGGAGTAGGGCTTAATCTCACCCATGTCGCGGTTGCCGTAAGCCTGGTCGTAGGGCACGTAGAGTTCCCACTCAGAGCCCTGCGGCATCTTGGCGAGAGCCTGTTGCCATGCGGGGATAACCTGGCTGAGCATAATCTCGGTGGGCTTGCCCTCGTTGTTCTTCTCAGAGCTGTCGAAGACATTGCCGTCGATGGTCTTGCCCTCGTAGATAACCTGTACCTTTGCGCCCTCCTTGGGGGTGGGGCCGTTGCCCTGGGTGAGCACCTTGTAGAGGGTGCCGCCCTTCAGTTTCTCTACGCCTTCTTCGGTGGCTTTCTTAGCGATGAACTCTTCGCTCTTCTTCTTGTTGTCGCCGTAGGTCTTGCTGAGGTATTGGTCCTTGTAAGCCTCTACGCGCTTGTTGAGCTCAGCCCTGATGGTCTCCATGGGGATGATGGGCTCGCCCTTGGTGCCCTCGATGAATCCTGCCACGAGCTGCTGCAGGTTGACGGTCTTGGTGGAGTCTTGTCCGAAGAGCTCGCTGTTGGCTGCGGAGTACACCTGGGTGCCTATCTGCTGACCAATCTGGATACCGGCATAGTAAGCGGCGAGTTTCTTGTCGTCGCCAGCCTGTGCTGCTGCTGCAAATCCTTTGTAGAATTCGTCCATGTAAGCGGTGTCAACACCGAGTTGGTTGGCGAGATACATCTTGACGCCCTGTGAGTTGGCTACACCGAGTTCGTAGCTGAGGGTGTCGAGGTCGGTCTTGGGGCTTCCGCTGGGGATGCTGCCCTTGCTGCATGAGCCGAGAACCACGATGGCTGCGGCTGCAATAATGAGAATCTTTTTCATTGTGTTATAAATTTTATAAGTTTTTGAGTTAATTTTCAATGCTAATGAGCTCCACGTCGAAGATGAGTGCGGAGTATGGCGGTATGCTGTCGCCGGCACCGTTGGCGCCGTATGCGAGGTTGTAGGGGATATAGAAGCGATACTTTGCGCCTTCTTGCATGAGCTGTACGCCCTCAGTCCATCCGGCGATGACCTGGTTGAGACCGAAGGTGGCCGGGGTGCCGCGGCGGTAGGAGCTGTCGAAGACGGTGCCGTCGATGAGGCGGCCCTCATAGTGGCATTTCACGTTGTCGGTAGCCTTGGGATGGCGGCCATTGCCCTCGGTGAGCACTTCGTATTGCAGGCCGCTGGCGGTGACGGTGATGCCCTGCTTCTTGGCGTTGTCGGCAAGGAACTGCTCGCCGGCGAGCTTGAGCATGGCGCCTACCTCTTCACGTTTTTTCTTGTTTTCCTCTTCCACTTCGGCCATGAAGTTGCTGGCGATAATCTGTGCTTCCTTCATGTCCATCTGTGGCTTTGCGCCGCTAATGACGTCCTTGATGGCCTGGGCGAAGTCGTCGATGACGAGTTTTTCGCCGCCCATGGCTTTGAGTTGGTGGCCAATGCCGAGGCCTAATGCATAGCTAGGTTTGTCCATGAATTTCAGGTTTTGGCTTGCAAAAGTACTACTTTTCAGTTGATAATGCGTTATATAACGCGAAATAATTAATGCTTTTTGCCCTTATGGAGCGAAATTTCAGGAAAATTAAGATTTCGAGGAGATGACGCTGGTGGGGAGAATAGAGGGCAGGAGGTCTTCGGCCACACGGCGCGAGAGATTCATCTGGCGCAGCGAGCGCTCGAAGTTGGGGTTGCGGTGAATGGCCTTCATGGCGCGCTTGGCGGCGAGCTGGTGGCATTCTTTCTTGGAGTAACCGTTGGCGCGGGCTATCTCACGACCCTCCACCATGGCGGCATAGCAGAACTGCTTGCCTGTCTGGCTGTCGCCGTCTTCGCTTAGAAGCACAAACTTCACGTCAAATCTGTATTTCTGTCCCCACTCAAGCAGCACGCTCTTGAAATTCTCTTCCACCCGAGCGGTGCGGGCCATATCGATGTGGCCTTGGTCCATCAGTCGCTGAATAAATCGGAAGCTGCCCTTGAATCCCTTGTCGAGGTATATGGCGCCTACGAGAGCCTCAAAGGCGTTGCCGCCGAGGTAGCTGTTGTGGGACTTGCCGCCGTTTTGTCCGAAGTCGGTGCGCAGCAGCTTGATGAGTCCTATGTCCTTGGCAATGCGTCCGAGATTCTTGCGCTCTACGAGTTTGCTGCGCATAGTGCTCAGAAATCCCTCGTCGCGGTTGGGGTAGCGGCGGTAGAGGATGTCGCTGATGACTGTCTCAATCACTGCGTCGCCCAGAAATTCTAGGCGTTCGTTGTCGTTGCGGCGTCCCTTAGAGTCCTGGAGTGCTACGGAGCGGTGGGTGAGGGCCTGCTCATAGTATTCAATGTGGTTGGGGGGATAGCCAAGTATCTCCTGTAAGGACATAAAAAGTTCCCCTTTCTTGCGAAAGAGGAACCTTATGCGTTGGAAAATATTATTCATATTTCTTTATGATGACACAAGCGTTGTGACCGCCAAAGCCGAAGGTGTTGCTTAGTGCGGCGCGAACGGTGCGTTTCTGAGCCTTGTTGAAGGTGAAGTTGAGCTTGTAGTCAATTTCGGGATCTTCGTCGCCGTCGGCATGGTTGATGGTGGGCGGCACGATGTCCTCCTTGACAGCCAGCAGGCTGAAGAGAGCCTCTGCTGCACCAGCGGCGCCGAGCATGTGGCCGGTCATCGACTTGGTGGAGCTGATGTTGAGCTCATAAGCGTGCTGACCGAAGAGCTCCTGGATGGCCTTGGCTTCCGAGATATCACCCACATGGGTGGATGTACCGTGCACATTGATGTAGTCGATATCCTCGGGCTTCATACCAGCATCGTTCAGGGCGGCCTGCATCACAAGCTTTGCACCCAATCCCTCGGGATGGGAAGCGGTGATGTGGTAGGCGTCGGCGCTCATACCGCTACCAGCAATCTCGCCGTAAATCTTGGCACCGCGAGCCTTGGCATGCTCGAGCTCCTCAAGGAAGAGGCATGCTGCACCCTCGGCCATCACAAATCCGTCGCGGCTGGCGCTGAACGGGCGGCTGGCTCCCTCGGGATCGTCGTTGCGTGTGGAGAGGGCGTGCATAGCGTTGAAGCCTCCAAGACCTGTGGGCCAGATAGCAGCCTCAGAACCGCCGCTCAGTATGGCGTCAGCTTTGCCCAAGCGGATGAGATCCACGGCAGTGGCCAGAGCGTGAGTGGAGGATGCGCAAGCCGATGTGGTTACGAAGTTGGGGCCGTGGAAACCGTACTTGATGGAGATGAAGCCAGAAGCGATGTCGGCAATCATCTTCGGAATGAAGAACGGACTGTAGCGCGGACCCATTTCTTCGCCAGTGCGGGCATACTCGCTTACCTCTTTCTCAAAGCTGTTGATACCACCGATGCCCACGCCCAGCACTACGCCGATGCGGTTGAGATCGAGAGCCTCCAGATTGAGGGAAGAGTCTTCTATACACTCAGTGGCTGCCACTACGGCATACTGGGTGTAGAGGTCCATCTTGTTGGCCTCTTTGCGGTCGATAAACTCCTTCGGGTCGAAGTCCTTTACCTCGCAAGCAAAGTGAGTCTTAAACTTCTCTGTATTAAAATGAGTAATGGGCGCAGCCCCGCTCTTACCTGCAAGGATGGCAGCCCATGTGTCGGCAACATTATGCCCTAGCGGGGTGATAGCACCCACACCTGTAACAACTACTCTTTTGAGTTCCATGCTGTGCTGAAATAAAAAGGGAGTTAACAGGAAGTTAACTCCCTTTTATTAGGTTAAAATTAAATACTAAATTTACTTTACGTTGGCCTCGATGTACTCGATAGCACCGCCCACGGTAGAAATCTTCTCAGCCTGATCGTCGGGGATGGAGATACCAAACTCCTTCTCAAACTCCATGATGAGCTCTACGGTGTCAAGAGAATCAGCACCCAGATCGTTTGCGAAGGATGCTTCGTTCTTTACTTCGCTTTCGTCTACGCCAAGCTTATCAACGATAATGGCCTTTACTTTAGCTTCAATTTCTGACATAACTTTGTTACTTTATATTAATATAAAATGTGAATAATTATCCTCTGATTTGGTTGACGCGGCAAAATTAAGACATATAATCTTACCGACCAAAAAAATGCATAAAAAAATGCACACAAAGAGCCTAAAAGTGCAAGAATGGACCCTTTTTGTTTAGTCCACAAGGCAAAAAAGACGTCAGTGGGGGGCCGCAGATATAAAAAATGTCCAAACCCTTACGCGCGTACCTTAAATTTATTTACTTTTGTAGCAGAAAACAATCGTAAAAAAGCAAATCAATATTATGGCAACATTAGATCTCACCAAGTATGGCATCACTGGTAGTACCGTGATAGCCCACAATCCCTCCTACGAGTTCCTCTTCAAGGAGGAGACCAAGGCCGGCCTCACCGGCTACGACAAAGGTCAGCTCACAGAGCTTGACGCAGTCAATGTGATGACCGGTATCTTCACTGGCCGTTCACCCAAGGACAAATATATTGTTGACGACGCCCAGAGCCACGACAAGGTATGGTGGCCGACCGAGGATTATCCCAACGACAACCACCCCATGAGCGAAGAGGTATGGGCAAAGGTAAAGGAGATAGCCGTCAAGGAGCTTTGCAACAAGGAGCTCTATGTTATGGACGCTTACTGCTGCGCCAACGAGGCAACCCGCTTGGCAGTGCGCTTCATCGTTGAGGTGGCATGGCAGGCTCACTTTGTAAAGAATATGTTTATCCAGCCCACCGCTGAGGAGCTGGAGACTTTCGAGCCCAACTTTGTAATCTACAATGCCTCCAAGGCTAAGGTAGAGAACTACAAGGAGCTCGGTCTGCGCAGCGAGACATGCGCCGCCTTCAACACTACCAGCCGCGAGCAGGTAATCATCAACACCTGGTATGGCGGTGAGATGAAGAAGGGTATGTTCTCCATGCAGAACTACTACCTGCCACTGCAGGGCATAGCTTCTATGCACTGCTCCGCCAACACCGATATGGAGGGCAAGAACACTGCGATCTTCTTCGGTCTCAGCGGCACAGGTAAGACCACCCTCTCCACCGATCCCAAGCGTCTGCTCATTGGTGACGACGAGCACGGATGGGATGACGAAGGTGTGTTCAACCTCGAGGGC
>JAFZUB010000145.1 GCA_017618515.1 Bacteroidaceae bacterium | reverse complement strand
TTTCGCCGCCACTGGTACTCTCTCCACTGCTGCATGGATAGCAGGCCTCACCTGCGGAGTGCTGATTGACACCCTGCTGATAATCAACAACTACCGCGACCGCGACACCGACCGCCTCAGCGGCAAGAAGACCTTGATTGCGACATTTGGCGAGAAGTTCGGGCGCTACTTCTACCTCGCCTGTGGCATTGCGGCATGGGGGCTGACGTCTTTACTGCCTTCCCTATGGAAGGGGATGGGGGCAGGCTTTACCCTACCTTATTTATTATTACATATTATGACTTGGCGCCAGATGGTGCGCATCCGCCAAGGGCGTGAGCTCAACCATATCCTGGGGCTGACTTCGCGCAACATGCTCATCTTCGGCGTGCTGCTCACCATAGCTTTGGCGATGTAAAACAACGTACTATATCACTCCAAGCACACCGAGGAAGGCAGCCAGCAGGAGGATGGGGGCTACCCACCGGAGCAGCCAATAGACAAGCTTGGCAGGGCCAGGGCGAAGAGCGTGGTCGTTAGTTACATCGTCGATGAATACATTGCGCTTAACAACCCAGCCTACGAAAAGGGCGATAAACACTCCGCTCAATGGCATCATGATAGTAGTGCAGAAGTAGTCGAGCAAGTCGAAGATATTCTTGCCGAAGAGCTGCACATCGCCCCATATTCCCATACTCAGTGAGCAGACGGTGCCCAGCAGCAAGCATACCACGGTGACCACCATCGCGGCATAGCGACGGCGTATGTGCCATGTCTCGTGGATGTAAGCAGTGGGCACTTCATAAAGCGAGATAGCAGAGGTAAGGGCAGCCAACACCAACAATGCATAGAAGAGGATACTCATCAGCGACGCCAATATAGGCACGCCGCTGAATGCCTCACAGAACGCCCCGGGCAACGCAATAAAAGCCAGCGAAGGACCTGACTGCGGGTCGATGCCTGCAGAAAAGACTGCGGGGAAGATGATAAGGCCCGACATAATGGCCACCATAGTGTCGATAAAGCTGATATTGGCAGCAGAACGAATGATATTGACATCCTTGCCAAAGTAGGAAGCGTAGGTGCACAGGCAACCCATACAGAGACTCAGCGAAAAGAAAGCCTGAGCGATGGCCAGAAGCACAGAGCGTGTGGTCAGTTTGCTGAAGTCGGGATGGAAGAGGAAGTTCAGACCCTCCTGCGCGCCAGGAGCAAAGAGGCTGAACACCACCAACACCACAAGGATTACGAACAGCGCGGGCATGAATATCTTGCTGAGTTTCTCTATGCCACTACGCACACCAGCGGTTATGGCAAAGTGACACATCAGTACAAAGGCTGCCATATATATCAGTGGACTCCATGAACTACTGACGAAAGAGCCAAAAAGACTTTCGTAGCCGCTGGCATCGCCAGGAGTGAAGAGTGTGCTAAGAGTACCGTCGACGGACAGGAACATATACTTCAGCACCCAGCCGGCCACCACCACATAGTAGCACAATATGAGGCTTCCACCCAGCACGCCAATAAAACCTATATTGCTCCATAAGGGGTGGCTACTGAGTTTGCGGTAAGCATGGGCAGCATTGGTGTGGGCATGGCGTCCAACAAAGAACTCCGCCACCATCAGCGGCACACCCAGCAGTAGTATGGCTAATATATAAATAAGGATAAAGGCTGCTCCGCCATTATTGCCTGTCTCTATGGGGAAACGCCATATATTGCCGAGGCCGACGGCACTACCCGCCGCTGCCATGATTATGCCGAATTTGCTTCCGAAGGATGCTCTTGGGGTGGACATTGTTTTGATTTGAAATTTGAAATTTGAGATTTGAGATTTGAAATTTGAAATGTAATATCAAAAGAGTTTTGGTTTGTTGGCCCTGGCCTGCTCGAGGCTTGCCAGCTGTGGACGCTCAGCGGTGTTGTATTCTTCCACCAGCGCTTGCTGCTCGCTGCGTAGAGAGGCGATATATTGTCCGCGACTGGTGGGACTGAGCAGTTGCGCTGCAAGGATAGAGTTTTGCGACGCATCCTTCACCCAGATGACGGGACCGCCATAGAGTGGCGCTATCTTAAGGGCTGTGTGCAATGCGCTGGTTGTGGCTCCGCCTATCATGAGGGGAGCGGCTACTCCTGCCTTGTGCAGCGCGTCGGCCGTGTAGCACATCTCTGTCAGGCTAGGCGTGATGAGTCCGCTGAGTCCTATGATATCTGGTTTATACTTGATGGCTGCCTCCACTATCTGCTCTGCCGGCACCATAACGCCTAAGTCTATCACCTGGTAGTTGTTGCACGCCATCACCACGCTGACAATATTCTTGCCTATATCGTGCACATCGCCCTTCACCGTGGCCAGAAGCACTGTGCCAGCGGTAGCTGCCTGATTCTTACCCTGCTCTATGTAAGGCTGTAGTATCTCCACGGCGCGCTTCATGGTGCGGGCCGTCTTGACCACCTGCGGCAGAAACATACGACCATCGGCAAAGAGGTGCCCCACGGTTGTCATTCCCTGCATCAGCGGCCCCTCTATAATACTTACTGCAGAGGGATATTCGTTGATAGCCTCAGCAAGGTCCGCCTCTAAGTTGGAGGGGTCGCCCTTCACCAATGCATGCATCAGGCGCTCTGGTAGGCTACGAGAACTCTCCGGCCCCCGATTCTCGGCCCTTGACTCTCGGCTCTCGCCCTTCGACTCTTGGCTCTTCTGCGCCCACTCTATCAGTCGCTCCGCGGCATCAGCCCTGCGGCACAGAACCACGTCCTCCAGCAGTGTGCGGAGGTCATCGGGGATGTCGTCGTAGATTACCGACGTGGCGGGGTTGACGATTCCCATGTCCATGCCAGCCTGTATGGCGTGGTAGAGGAACACCGCATGCATCGCCTCGCGCAGATAGTTGTTGCCGCGGAAAGCGAACGACAAATTGCTCACTCCGCCGCTGACATGACTGCCCTTGAGGTTCTCGCGTATCCAGCGTGTGGCGCGGATAAAGTCGAGGGCATAGCGGTCGTGCTCACTCATGCCAGTGGCAATGGAGAGTATATTGGGGTCGAAGATGATGTCGGCAGGATTATAGCCCGCCTTGCCCACCAGCAAGTCGTAGGCACGCTGACACACCTCTATCTTACGCTCATAAGTGGTCGCCTGTCCCTGCTCGTCAAACGCCATGACTATCACAGCGGCTCCGAGACGGCGCACCTCACGGGCACGCTGCAGAAACACCTCCTCGCCTTCCTTGAGAGAGATAGAGTTGACTATCGACTTGCCCTGTATGCACTTGAGGCTCTGCTCTATCACGTCAAAGCGCGACGAGTCAATCATCAACGGCACACGCGCTATATCGGGGTCAGAGGCGATGAGGCGCAGAAAGGTGGTCATCTCGGCTGGAGTGTCGAGCATGCCATCGTCCATATTGATGTCAAGCACCATAGCGCCATCTTCCACCTGTCGGCGAGCGATGGCCAGTGCCTCGTCATAGTTGTGCTCGCTGATGAGTCGCAGAAACTTGCGACTGCCTGCCACATTGCAGCGCTCCCCCACATTGATGAAGTTGATCTCAGGAGTGGCCTCCACCATCTCTAGGCCAGAGAGTTTGAGATGTGAGATTTGAAGACCACCCCTAGCCCCTCCTTGAGGAGGGGGAAAAGGATTTGAGATTTCGCGAGACAGCTTGGGCTCTTTATTCCCAGTTTTATATATGATTTTCTGATACTCAGCTATGAAGGCATCGGTGGTGCCGCAGCAGCCGCCGATGATATTGACGAGGCCGCGATCGACAAAATCGCGCATCTGCTCGCGCATCTCCTCCGGTGTGACATCATAGGTGCCGAGAGCGTTGGGCAATCCGGCGTTTGGGTGCACAGTAATATAATAAGGTGCTTTCGCTGCCAGCTCCTCTAGGAAGGGCTTTATCTCCTTTGGTCCGAAGGAACAGTTGAGGCCTACGGAGAATATGTTGGCATGGCTCACCGATGCAAGGAAAGCGTCGAGCTTCTGTCCGCTGAGTGTACGCCCAGCCTTGTCGCTCACAGTGAGCGAGAGCATCAGCGGCACCTCCTTGCCCAAGCGCTCCATGGTCTGCCCGGCGGCATAGATGGCTGCCTTAGCATTAAGGGTGTCGAAGATGGTCTCTATCAGCAGTCCGTCGATGCCCTCCGTCAGCAAGGCCTCCATCTGCTCGGTGTAAGCCTCTACCAACTCGTCGAAGGTTATGTCGCGTGCTGCGGGGTCATTCACGTCAGGCGACATAGACGCTGTCTTGTTGGTAGGACCCACGGTAGCCACCACGAAGCGTGGCCACTCAGGATTACGGCTCGTGTATTCGTCGGTCAGGCTGCGAGCCAGCCTCACAGCAGCACGGTTGATATCGCCCACCAGATGTTCGCAATGATAGTCTGCCATCGAAATGCGCTGGGCGGAGAAGGTGTTGGCGGTGATGATGTCGGCACCAGCCTCAAGGTAGCGCCGGTGTATGTCACTTATCACATCGGGACGCGTGAGGCACAGCAGGTCGTTGTTGCCTTTCATCAGGCACGCGGCATCCTTCATGAGGTCGCCTCTGAAGTCGTCCTCACTGAGGTTGTAGCTCTGTATCATAGTGCCCATGGCACCGTCGAGCACAAGTATGCGCTGCCTTATCGCTTCCTGCAATGTCATTCTCTCATTACTCCTTTTCTCCTAATACCTGTGATTCTTCGTGGCTCGCTCCATCTCACGGCGGTCGTCGCGGTCCTTCATCGTGTTGCGCTTGTCATACATTCTCTTACCGCGGGCAAGGGCTATCTCCAACTTGGCACGCCCCTGCTCGTTGACATACAGCTGCAGCGGCACAATGGTGACACCGGGATTCTTCAGTTGTTGCTCCAGGCGTATTATCTCCCTTCGGTTGAGTAGCAGCTTGCGGTCGCGGCGAGTGCGGTGGTTGTTGTAGGAGCCATAGGAATACTCAGCCACATACATATTCTTCACCCATATCTCGCGGCCATGCACATAGCAATAGGTGTCCACCAGCGATGCCCTGCTCTGGCGTATGGATTTTATCTCCGTGCCAGTGAGCACAATGCCCGCCGTGTAGCGTGACAGAAAGAAATAATCAAACTCCGCCTTGCGGTTCTTGATTATCACGCTTGCCTTTATGTTGTCCTTCTTTTTAGCCACCTCTCGCAAATTTTCTCTGTAATCTCAGGCTCTGCCTCCACGAACCAGTCGTCGTAGGCATCCCACTCGGGGTGCTGCTCGTAGAGGGCCATAAAATCCTCGTCCGTCTCCGTGGGCTGCTCTAGCGCCTCGCGTGTCTGCTCATATACGGCACGGGCATCGTAGAGCCACTTTGAGAAGTCCTTCAGTTCCCACAGCCGCATAGCCTTGGCGAACGGATTGAGAAAGATGAAGGGGCCGTAGCCGTTCTGTATCAACTGCACAAAGCCACCCTCCAGCAGCTCCTCGCGGAGAATGCTGTATGCCAACAGCGTCATCTCGTCAGCCGAGAGGCGCGTCATCGTCTCGGCAGTTAGCTCGCCGTCAAGGCGCTGCCATAACGGGGCTGTCAGTTCGTCTATCTTGTTGCTATCTGCGGCCATCGTTGCTACGAGTTTTGTTGTTTTAGCTGCAAAAGTAGTAAAAAATTAGGAGTAAGGAGTAATGGAGTAAGGAGAAAAGCTTATTTTTGGCTTTTCAATTTTCACTTTTCAAATAAAAATCCGTATTTTTGCAGTTAAATTGAAAAACAGACGATGCAACTTAAGAATACCAAGTTCACTGAACTGATGCAACGACGCATCTGCAATGTGCTTATTGTGGCCAATCCCTACGATGCGTTTATGCTGGAAGACGACGGACGTGTGGATGAGAAAATCTTTCAGGAGTATGCCCGCCTCGGACTGTCCTTCCCGCCCCGCTTCATTCAGGTCAGCACCGAGCAGGAGGCCGAGACCCACCTCGCCAACGGCGAGATAGACCTCGTGATATGCATGCCGTCGCGCACAGCGGGCGACGACAACGATGTCTTTGACATGGCGCGCAACATCAAGACGCGCTACACAGCCATCCCCATGGTGGTGCTCACTCCCTTCAGCCACGGCATCACGGCCCGCATGCAGGACATCGACCTCAGCATCTTCGAGTATGTCTTCTGCTGGCTGGGCAACACCGACCTACTCATCACCATCATCAAGCTCATCGAGGACCGCATGAATCTGGAGCACGACATTAGCGCTGGTGTGCAGATGATCATGCTCGTGGAAGACAATATCCGCTTCTACTCCTCCATCCTCCCCTCCCTTTACAAGTTTGTGCTTCACCAGAGCCTTGAGTTCGCCACCGAGGCCCTCAACACCTCGCTCGAGAAACTCCGTATGCGTGGCCGCCCCAAGATAGTGCTGGCGCGCAACTATGAAGAGGCATGGGACATATACAGCCGCTTCTCCAATAACGCCCTCGGCATCATCAGCGACTGCAAGTTTCCGCTCCATTTCGTTAAGGGCGCCAACCCCAAGGACGACGAGAAAGACGAGAGCGCAGGCTTCAAGCTATGCCAGGCCATACGCGCCAACGACCCCTATATCCCCCTCATAATTGAGAGTTCCGAGATTGGCAATCGCGACAAGGCATGGCAACTGGGCTACCACTTTATTGACAAGAACTCCAAGAAGATGGAGCAGGACCTGCGCGATGTGCTGCGTATGTACTTCGGCTTCGGCGATTTCGTATTCCGCGACCCTAAGACCCATGAGGAAGTGCTGCGTGTGCGCAACCTTCGCGACTTGCAGAATCATATCATGACTGTGCCTAAAGAGTCCTTCCTATGGCATATCAGGCGCAACAATGTGAGCCGCTGGCTCAGCTCCAGAGCCCTGTTTGGCCTCTCCGACATCGTGAAGGCCATGTCACTCAAGTCTGTGCAGGAACTCGACGCTCACCGCCGCCTCATCTTTGAAGCCATCGTGGCATACCGCCAGATGAAAAACAAGGGCGTGGTGGCTGTCTTCCAGCAGGATCGTTTCGACCAATATAGCAACTTCGCCCGCATCGGCGAAGGCTCACTAGGTGGCAAGGGCCGCGGCCTCGCCTTCCTCGACCATATCATGCAGAAACACACGGAGATAAACAGCGTGGCGCCCGTCATGATTCCCAAGACGGTGGTGCTGTGCACCGATGTGTTTGACGACTTCATGGACAGCAACAACCTCTACCAGGCTGCCCTGTCTGACGACTACACCGACCAGCAGCTGCTCGACCGCTTCGTCAGCTGTCCACTGCCCCAGAATCTGCTCAACGACCTCAAGGTATTCCTCCAGGTGGTGAAAGACCCCATCGCCGTGCGCTCGTCATCGCTGCTTGAGGATGCTCACTACCAGCCGTTTGCCGGTGTGTATTCCACCTATATGATTCCTTCTGTAGAAAGCATTGAAGACCGTTTGCACCTATTGGCCTCTGCCATCAAGTCGGTGTACGCCTCCGTCTATTTCAAAGCCAGCAAAGATTATATGACCGCCACGCAGAATGTCATCGACCAAGAGAAGATGGCGGTCATCCTGCAGGTGGTGGTAGGCGAAAAGCATGGCGACCGCTTCTACCCCGTTATCAGCGGCGTGGCACGCAGCATCAACTACTACCCCATCGGCGAGGAGAAACCCGAGGAGGGCACTGTCTCGCTCGCCTTCGGACTGGGCAAATATATCGTTGACGGCGGAGTGGCCCTGCGCGTCAGTCCCGCACGCCCCGGCCATATAATGCAGATGAGCGACATCGATATGGCATTGCGCGACACACAGACGCACTTCCTCGCTCTCGACATGAGCAGCACAGACCTGCAGTTCCGCACCGACGAGGGATTCAATCTCAAGCGACTCCCTGTCAAGGACGCTGAGCAGGACGACACTCTGCGCTATGTCTGCTCCACGTACATGCCGCAAGACCAGCAGATTTACGACGGCTACTACGAGGGGCGCAACCGCAAGATTATCTCCTTCAGCGGCGTACTACAAAATGGCGTATTCCCCCTGCCAGAGGTGATGCAACTAGTGCTCCGCTATGGCTCCGAGGCCATGCGACGCCCCGTGGAGATAGAGTTTGCCGTTAATCTGCACTCTGACCGTACCGGCGAGTTCTATCTCTTGCAGATACGCCCCATGGTGGACAACCGCATGAGCATCGGCACCGACCTTGCAACGATCCCCGACAGCGACTGCCTGTTGCGCTCCGCCAATGCCATCGGTCACGATGTGAGCAACGACATCTGCGACATTATCTACGTCAAGACCGCCGACTACAACCCGCAGGACAATCCTCGTATAGCCGACGAGATAAGCCAACTCAACACCAAGCTCCTTGCCGAAGAACGCCACTGCATCTATATCGGTCCTGGACGCTGGGGCAGCAGCGACCCCTGGCTCGGCATACCGGTGAAGTGGCCTAATATTTCCGCCGCACGCGTCATAGTAGAAGCGGGGCTCGGCAACTATCAGGTTGACCCCTCGCAGGGCACCCACTTCTTCCAAAACCTCACCTCGCTCGGAGTGAGCTACCTCACCATCAACGCATTCAAGGGCGAAGGTCTCTATGACGAAGACACCCTCAACGCCCTCCCAGCACTGGAGGAGACATCTCACCTACGCCATGTCCGCCTCGACAAGCCCCTCACCGTAATGGTTGACGGACTCCACCGCCAGGCAGTAGTAATGACCCAAACCACAAATTCCTGATGAAAGCCATGATCTTTGCTGCCGGACTCGGCACACGACTCGCCCCTCTCACCAACGACCGCCCAAAGGCACTAGTGGAACTGCGGGGAAAGAGCCTCCTGTGGCATGTGGCCGAACGGCTTGCCGGCGAGGGATTCCGCGACATGACGGTGAATGTGCACCACTTCGCGCAGCAGATAAAAGACTATATTCAGGGCGGACCGTTTGCCAAATGGACCGCTGCCAACCATCTGCACTTCAGCATCAGCGACGAGAGCGAAATGCTACTCGATACTGGCGGTGGACTGCGCAAGGCCGCCCCGCTGCTCTTCGCCCATGATGATGCGCCCGTGCTCATCCACAATGTTGATATCATCAGCAATGCCCACCTTGCAGAGCTGTATAAAGCCGCAAATCCGCGAAGCCAAAATCTCAAATCTTCTGCCCTATTGCTTGTCAGCCAACGGCAGACGAGCCGCTACCTGCTCTTCGATGATGACATGCGGCTCGTGGGATGGCAGAACATCAAGACTGGCGAGGTGCGCACGCCCTACCCCGACCTGCAGCCCGACGACTGCCAACGGCTCGCCTTCTCTGGCATCCATGTCGTAAGCAAGGATCTTATCGACCGCATGGCCGACTGGCCGCCCAAGTTCAGCATAATCGACTTCTACATCGCCAAATGTCACACCCTCGACATACGCGGCTACATCCAGCCCGACCTCACCCTCACCGACATCGGCAAGATAGAAGTGCTTGAGGCATTAAATATCGAAAATTGAAATAAGACAAATGGTTAGCCTAATAATTCCCGTCCACAACCGCAAGGAGCTGCTACCGCGTCTCTTCAGCAGTCTGCGTCAGGTCAACGACTGCCAAATGGAGCTCCTGCTCGTCGACAACAATAGCGATGCCGACACCCGCGCCATGCTTCAGGCCTTTATGGACGAGACCAACAGCGCCGCAGGCAATATCCGCGCCACGCTACTCACCGAGACCAAGCCCGGCGCTGCGGCAGCACGCAATCGGGGACTCGACGCTGCCACTGGCGAATATATCTATTTCTTTGACTCCGACGACGAGCTAACCCCCACCATGCCCGCCTTGGCAGAGGCTCTCGCCCGCAAACAGGATGTGGATGCCGTAGCATTGCAGGTAAAGTATATATCCCCTGACGGCAAGGCCACCCCGCGCCACATCGTGCGCACCGCCGACCCGCGCTATCAGATAGTAGCCAACAACTTCGCCACCGTCTCGCTCTTCCTACGCCGCGAGTTCGCCGTGGCCCATGCCCGCTGGAACGAAGACCTCCGCTACTGGATAGACTTTGAATGGGCGTTTCGCATCCTCCTCGCCCAGCCCACCATAGCATGGCTCGACGGCACCTACCACCGCATTCACCAGCACCCCGACAGCATCACCGGCACACGCTTCGCCGACCGTGTTGAGGGAATAATCGCTACGCACGCTGCGATAGAAAAGGATGTACTAGAGTTAGATAGTTCAAATCTCAAACCTCAAATTCTCCGCTCTCTCAACAGCCGCAAAGCCCTCTACGCCGGCCATGTCCGCCACGAAGGCAACCGCCATGGAGCACACCTTATATATAATAGTATAGACCCCACCGTCCGCACCCCTCTCGACCGACTACGCCTCCCCTTCCTTTATCGGCTCAGCGCATGGGGAGTCCCAGGCCTTTGGCGACTCGCGCTATAAAGCCCCATTTTGTAATGTTCGTATTAAAAAAGCGGCAGAAAACTTTCTTTCTGTCGCTTTTTATTGCATTATTTTTGCAAATGTCAACGATTAACCCTCGTGCTGCAATCCCCGACTCCCAACTTTATTGTAATTTTGCAACAGACAAGAACCTTTCATTTTTTAACGTATTATATTATGAACGCACAAAAAGTATTAGAAGATCTGAGACTAAGATTTCCTGGTGAGCCCGAGTATCACCAAGCAGTAGAAGAGGTTCTCGGTACCATCGAAGAAGAGTACAACAAGCACCCCGAGTTTGACAAAGCCAACCTCATCGAGCGCCTCTGCATCCCCGACCGCATCTACACCTTCCGCGTCAGCTGGCAGGACGACAGCGGCCGCATCCAGACCAACATGGGCTACCGTGTGCAGCACAACAATGCCATCGGCCCCTACAAGGGCGGCATCCGCTTCCACGCCTCCGTCAACCTCGGCATCCTTAAGTTCCTAGCCTTCGAGCAGACCTTCAAGAACTCCCTCACTACCCTTCCCATGGGCGGTGCCAAGGGCGGTAGCGACTTCTCGCCCCGCGGCAAGAGCAACGCCGAGGTAATGCGTTTCTGCCAGGCCTTCATGCTTGAGCTCACCCGCAACATTGGTCCCGACGTTGACGTGCCCGCAGGCGACATCGGCGTAGGCGGCCGCGAGGTAGGCTACATGTTTGGCATGTATAAGAAACTCACCCACGAGTTTAGCGGTGTGCTCACCGGCAAGGGCCGCGAGTTTGGTGGCTCACTCATACGCCCCGAAGCCACCGGCTACGGCAATGTCTATTTCCTGCAAGAGATGCTCAAGACCCGCGGACTCAGCGTTGAGGGTAAGACCGTGCTCATCAGTGGCGCCGGCAACGTAGCACAGTACACCGCAGAGAAGGTGCTGCAGCTGGGCGGCAAGGTGCTCACCATGAGCGACAGCGACGGCTACATCTACGATCCCGACGGCATCGACCGCGCCAAGCTCGACTACATCATGGAGCTTAAGAATATCTACCGTGGCCGCATCCGCGAGTATGTTGATGTATACCCCACCGCCAAGTATGTGGCAGGTCAGAAGCCCTGGAACGAGAAAGCCGATATCGCCCTCCCCTCCGCCACCCAGAATGAGATAAGCGAAGAGGCAGCACAGGCACTCGTCAACAATGGAGTCATCGCCGTTAGCGAAGGCGCCAACATGCCCTCCACCCCCGGAGCCATCCGCGTCTTCCAGAAGGCCAAGATACTCTACGCTCCTGGCAAGGCTGCTAACGCAGGCGGCGTAAGCGTGAGCGGACTCGAGATGAGCCAGAACTCCGAGCGCCTCTCCTGGACAGCAGAGGAGGTAGACAACAGACTCCACATAATCATGGAGGACATCCACGCCAACTGCCTTAAGTACGGCACCGAGCCCGACGGCTACATCAACTATGTCAAGGGAGCCAACATCGCCGGCTTCATTAAAGTAGCCAAAGCCATGATGGCTCAGGGTATCGTGTAGCGCATGCACCAATAAATAATAATAGCGGAGCCCGACTTTATAGTCAGGCTCCGCTTGCTTATTGTCTTATATTTACAGTTTTCCCAGCTCTATCACCTCCAAATCCTTGATGTCAGCCCCGTCGATGGTAAAGCGGACAAGGGTGCGCACACTCTGCCACCCCTGCAGCCCCGCAGCCCCGGGATTGATATGAAGTAGCTGGAGACGCTCGTCGTACTGCACTTTAAGAATATGACTGTGTCCGGCGATAAACAATTTAGAGCACCCGGCATCGCAGTTCTGCAGTTCCTGCAGATATTTCCTTGCCGAAAGATCGTAGTGGCCAGGATAACCCCCGATATGCTTCATCAGCACCTCCACCTGTTCGCACCGCCAGCGCAGCACCTCAGGATAGACGCTACGCAGATCGCCCCCGTCGCAATTGCCGCACACAGCACGAAACGGCTTTAGCTCCGCGAAGCGTTGCGCATGCTCGTAGTAGCACATGTCGCCCGCGTGCCAAACCTCGTCACACGGCGCGATATAGTCCGCAAAACGAGGGTCCCAATATGCATGGGTGTCAGAGAGTAGAAGGATGCGTTTCATTGGACATTGAACATTGAGTATTAACCATTATACTTTGGACTAGAGGGTGGCTCTTTCCCTTGTCCTACGCATTTCGAACCACAACAAGATAGCCGTAGTGAACGTCGCCGCCACATCGCCCACAGGGATGGACCAGAACACGCCGTCCACACCCAAGAACCGCGGCAGAATCACCACTGCAGGGATAAGGAAAATCAGCTGGCGCGACAGCGACAGGAATATACTCTTCTTCACCACGCCGATGCTTTGGAAGTAGTTCGTCACCACAATCTGGAAGCCTATGATAGGCAGCGTGCAGAACAATATATACACATAATGCACCGACAACTCAATTAGGTGTTCATCAGTCGTGAAGCAGCGTATCAGCTGGCGCGGGAACAGCATACCTACCAAACCACCCACGCATACCACCACTGTAGCACAGATGATAGTCTTAATCAGGGTGGAGCGCACTCGCTGAATGTTGCGCGCCCCATGGTTGTAGCCCACGATAGGCTGCATGCCCTGGCACAGGCCCAGCACAATCATGATGAAGAAAAACGCCACACGGTTGCACATGCCGTAGGCTGCCACGTCCAGGTCGTTGCCGTATAGCAGCAGACTCTTATTGATGAATATGGCCACCGTGCAGCCCGTGAGGTTGATAAGGAACGGCGACATGCCAATCATAAACGAAGCCTTCACGATGCGTTTCCTCAACTTGTATATGCCACGCTGAAAACGGATAAACTCCCTCTTGTTATTAAACAGATGGAACTGCCACACCAGCACTGTGGCCTGGGACAACATCGTGGCCAGCGCCGCGCCCCTAATGCCCCAGCCGAAGACATAGATGAACAACGGACACAGCATCACGTTGAGAATCACGCTGTAGATGGTGGCCATCATTGCGTTACGAGGCTGCGAAGCGGCGCGTAGCATTGCGTTAAGGCCAAAGTAAAGGTGCGTAATCACGTTGCCCGCCATGATCACCATCATAAAGTCGCGGGCATAGCTTACCGTCTGCTCGGTGGCACCGAAGAAGAAAAGTATCGGGTCGATGAAACACAGCATCAGCGTACCCAGCACCAGACCCATGATAATGTTCAGCACCACCACGTTGCCCAGTATACGGCGTGCCGTGTCGTAGTCGCGCTCCCCCAGCTTGATAGAGAGCAGTGTGCTCGCACCCACGCCAATCATAGCACCGAAGGCTGCCGTCATCTGCATCACTGGGAAAGTCAGCGAAATGCCCGCGATAGCCAGCGGACCGACACCCTGCCCTATGAAAATCGCGTCCACGATATTATAGAGCGACGACGCCGTCATCGCTATCACTGCAGGCGCCGCGTACTTCAGCAGCAGACGCCCTATCGGCTGCGTACCCAGTTCCAAAAATGATGCTTTATCATCCATCAGCGTGCAAAGTTACGAAAAAACTTTGAGTTTTGATTTTGTTATACAACAAAAAGTGGGCGTTTCCAATAGGTAATAAATATAATGTTAGTTCTGATTTCCATCGGAGTGGAACAAAGCCCAAAACAACAATTCTAACACCCTCCTGAAAATAAAAGCGACCTTTGTTGGGAAATTTCTTTTTTATTAGATAAGGTATATGAAGTTTTTTTTGTAACTTCGCGGCGGAAATTATAAATCTAAAATACTTTGTTTTTATGAGCAAACAACTGGAAAACATCAAGAAGCTTGTCGAGAGGCGTGCCGCAGCCCGTTTGGGTGGTGGCCAGAAGGCTATCGATAAGCAGCACGAGAAGGGTAAGCTTACCGCTCGCGAGAGAGTGGATCTGCTCCTTGACGAGGGCAGCTTCGAAGAAATGGATATGTTTAAGCTCCACCGTTGCCACAACTTCGGCATGGAGAAGAAGCAGTTCCCCGGCGACGGCGTGGTTACCGGTAGCGGCACCATCGACGGTCGTCTGGTGTATGTGTTCGCACAGGACTTCACTGTTAACGCAGGCTCCCTCTCCGAGACTATGTCGGAGAAGATCTGCAAGGTGATGGACGAGGCTATGAAGATGGGCGTGCCCTGCATCGGCCTTAACGACTCGGGCGGCGCTCGTATCCAGGAGGGCGTGAATGCTCTTGCTGGCTATGCCAACATCTTCCAGCGCAATATCGAGGCCTCGGGTGTAGTACCACAGATCTCGGCTATCTGCGGTCCCTGCGCCGGCGGTGCTGTTTATTCTCCCGCCATCACTGACTTCATCTTCATGTTGGAGGACGTGAGCTACATGTTCCTCACCGGTCCCGCCGTAGTGAAGAGCGTGACAGGCGAAGAAGTTACTCAGGAGAACCTGGGTGGCGCTTCCGTGCATGGCACCAAGAGTGGCGTGGCTCACTTCACCTGCTCCAGCGAGGAGGAACTGGCTCAGAATATCCGTAGGCTCATCTCCTACATTCCGCAGAACAATATGGAGACCACTCCGCGCGTGGAGTGCAACGACCCCGTCAACCGCACTGAGGAGGCTCTCAACGATATACTGCCTGACGATCCCAACAAGGCTTACGACATGTATGAGGTGATTGGCTCCATCGTCGACAATGGTGAGTTTATGGAGGTACACCGTAATTTTGCTAAGAATATCATCGTGGGCTTCGCCCGCTTCAATGGCCAGAGTGTTGGTATCGTTGCCAACCAGCCCAAGGTGTATGCCGGTGTGCTTGACTGCAATGCCAGCCGCAAGGGCGCCCGCTTCGTAAGGTTCTGCGATGCCTTCAACATTCCTATCGTGACGCTCGTTGACGTGCCGGGCTTCCTGCCGGGCACAGGCCAGGAGTACAACGCAGTGATCGACCACGGTGCAAAGCTGCTCTTCGCCTATGGCGAGGCTACGGTGCCCAAGGTGACTGTTACACTGCGCAAGAGCTATGGCGGCTCCCACATCGTGATGGGCTGCAAGCAGCTCAAGGCTGACCTCAACTATGCTTGGCCCGCCGCCGAGATGGCCGTGATGGGTAGCAAGGGTGCTGTAGCTGTGCTCTACGCCAAGGCCGCCAAGGAGGCCGAAGACCCGAAGGCATTCCTCGCCGAGAAGGAGGAGGAGTACAACGAGCTCTTCAACAATCCTTACCAGGCTGCTAGCTATGGTTACATCGACGATATCATCGAGCCTAAGAATACCCGCTTCCGCATCTGCCGCGCTTTGGCTATACTCCAGAACAAGCGCCAGACCCGTCCGGCAAAGAAGCACGGAAATATTCCTCTCTAGGGTATTGGACATTGAGAATTGAACATTGAACATTGAGCATTGTGAAATTGTCAAATAAGATAATTATTCTGGTGGTCGCACTGCTGACGCTCCTCCCGATGGGAACGTTGGCCGACGGCCTGCAGAGTCTGCGCCTGAGCGAGGTGGGGCTGGGCAATGGCCCCGAAGGCACGGCATGGATTGAGATACAGAACACGTCGTACGGCACCCAAAACCTCGGCGGATTCTATATCACCAACAATCCCGCCGCCCTCGACAAGGAGCTCACAGCGCCCGAGCGCATAAAGAAGATGCACCTCATTCCGACGGGCAATCCTATCACTAAGGTTACCCCGCAGAACTGCATAGTGCTGTATGCCGACGGCAATGACAACCTAGGACTGCAGCACACCAACTTCACGCTGCAGGCCGGCGATATCGTAGCTCTCTTCAGCGGCAATGGCATCGACCTGATTGACTCGCTCACAATTCCCGAAGACCTCACCGAAAGCAAGTCGTGGGCCAAGGACTTCAAGAGGGGCATATGGCGCGTATGCGACCGCCCCACCCCAACCCAAGCCAACGACTACGAGCAGGCGAAGAAGAACAACAAGATTGCTGAGTTTAAGGAGAAAGACCCCTACGGCTTTGCCATGGCCTTCATGGCGATGGGCGTGGTATTCTCCTGCCTGCTGCTCTTGTATCTGTTCTTCAAGTTCTTCGGCAAGCTATTCCGCGACAAGAACTCCACTGCTGCTCCTACCGCACCGCTGGTTACTCCCACCAAGACCAAGCCAGTCGGCGGCGCTGACGATGCCGCCACGGTGGCTGCCATCATGGCAGTGACTGAGGCTACTGCAGGTACCGGCGACGAAGACCTCGACGTAGCACTCATCGCCCTCGCCTTGCAAGCCGAGTTGGCCCACGACGAGGAGAGCGGAGTCATCACCATCAACCCTAGCGTCTCGCCGTGGGCCGACAAGGCAGAAATGATTGCGGCGGGAATGATGAGAATCTGAGAAATTGTAAAATTGAAAAAACTAAATACTTACAACAATGAAAGAATATAAGTACATCATCAACGGCAAAGAGTATGCCGTGAACATCGACAATCTGTCAGGCAACAAGGCCAACGTAACCGTTAACGGCAAGGCCTATGAAGTAGAAATCGTGGGTAAGGAAGTAAAGGCTGCCAAGCCCGTAGCTAAGCCCGCTGCACCCGCAGCAGCTCCCGCACCCAAGCCCGCAGCTCCTGCTGCCAAGCCCGCCGCAGCCCCCGCTGCTGCTCCTGCAGCTGCCGGCGAAGGCACTCCCTTCAAGGCTCCGCTGCCCGGCACTATCAACGACATCAAGGTAGCCGTTGGCCAGCAGGTTAACGTAGGCGACGTGGTTCTCATCCTTGAGGCCATGAAGATGGAGAACGAAATCACCGCTGAGAAGGCTGGCACCATCACCTCCATCACCGTCAGCAAGGGCGACTCCGTAATGGAGGGCACCACCATGTTCACTATCGGATAAAAACCTCTAGTTTCTCACATCTTACATATTACATATTACATCTTATATGTGGGACTTTATCGGAACCAAGCTGGGTGATTTCATCACCTTCACAGGCTTTGCCTGCGGAGAGTGGTCGAACTACATCATGATGCTGGTTGGCATCTTCTTCATCTGGCTGGCCATCAAGAAGGACTTCGAGCCACTGCTGCTCATCCCCATCGGCTTCGGCATCATACTGGGCAACATCCCATTCAAGTCGATAGGCCTTGAGGTGGGCATCTACGAAGACAACTCAGTACTCAACTTCTTCTACTCGGGCGTGAAAGACGGGTGGTATCCGCCACTCATATTCCTCGGTATCGGCGCGATGACCGACTTCACGGCCCTGCTGGCCAACCCCAAGTTGCTGCTGGTGGGTGGCGCAGCGCAGTTTGGCATCTTCGGAGCCTATATCATAGCCCTGTTGCTCGGCTTTGAGCCCAATCAGGCGGCTGGTATAGCCATCATCGGCGGAGCAGATGGCCCCACGGCCATCTTCCTCTCCTCGAAGCTGGCGCCCAACCTAATGGGAGCAATCGCCGTATGCGCCTACTCTTACATGGCGCTTGTGCCGGTGATACAGCCGTTCTTCATGCGCCTGCTGACCACCAAGAAAGAGCGCGTCATACGCATGAAGCCTGCCCGCAAGGTAAGCCAGACAGAGAAGATTATCTTCCCCATCGTGGGACCGCTGATGACGGCGATGATTATCCCGTCAGGTCTGCCACTGCTCGGCGTGCTGTTCTTCGGCAATCTGCTGAAGG
Organism: Bacteroidaceae bacterium; assembly: GCA_017618515.1. Next base: position 15,131 of record JAFZUB010000145.1, on the reverse strand, counting down.
AGTCCACCAAGACAACGCGCCTCGCCAAGACAGCCGGCTCGTCGCTCAACGACATCGTGGTGATACTGCTCGGTCTCACCGTGGGATGCTCCACTCAGGCCAGTGAGTTCCTTACCGCCGACACCATCAAGATATTCATCCTCGGCGCCGTAGCTTTTGCCATTGCCACATGCTCGGGCGTATGCTTCGTCAAGGTGATGAATCTCTTCCTGCCGCAGCATAAGAAGCTCAACCCGCTCATCGGCAACGCCGGTGTGAGTGCTGTGCCGATGGCTGCGCGCATCTCGCAGAATATGGGCCTCAAGTACGACAAGCACAACTATCTGCTCATGCACGCCATGGGTCCCAATGTAGCAGGAGTAATTGGCTCCGCCATCGCTGCAGGTGCTCTGCTCGGATTCTTAGGATAAAAGAAGATCCCCTCTTATCCCCCCAGGGGGAAGATAAACAGTAAATAAATAGTAAATTGACAAAGTCTTACCTCGTTACCGGAGCGGCAGGATTTATCGGCTCCAACTTTGTGAAGTATATGCTGGGCAAGTATCATGATGTGCGCATCGTGGTGCTTGATGCGTTGACCTACGCCGGCTACCTCGGCACCATTGACAAGGACATCGACAACGAGCGATGCTTCTTTGTGAAAGGCGATATCGGCGACCGCGAACTCGTGGACAGCCTGTTTGAGAAATATCAGTTTGACTACGTCATCAACTTCGCCGCCGAGAGCCACGTGGACCGCTCCATCACCAATCCGCAGCTTTTTCTGCAGACCAATATCCTCGGCACGCAGAACCTGCTGGACTGCGCCCGCCGCGCATGGGTGACAGGCAAGGACGAACAGGGCTACCCCACTTGGCGTGCAGGCGTGCGCTATCACCAGGTGTCCACCGACGAGGTCTATGGATCGCTCGGCCCGGAGGGATTCTTCACCGAAACGACACCCCTCTGCCCCCACTCGCCTTATAGCGCCAGCAAGACGAGCGCAGACCTCATCGTGATGGCCTATCGCGACACATTCAAGATGCCCGTCAGCATCACGCGCTGCTCCAACAACTACGGCCCCTACCACTTCCCTGAGAAGCTCATCCCGCTCATCATACGCAACATCCTGAGCCACAAGACGCTGCCTGTCTATGGCAAGGGCGAGAATGTGCGCGACTGGCTATATGTGGAGGATCACTGCAAGGCCATCGACATGGTGGTCAGCAACGCCAAGGACGGCTCAATCTATAATGTGGGCGGCCACAACGAGATGCGCAACATCGACATCGTCAAGCTCATCATCCGCACCATACGCGAGATTATGGAGGCCGAGCCGCAGTACCGCACCCTGCTGCCAGAGAACGACCGCAACGACGTGAGTTGGATAAACGATGACCTCATCACCTACGTCGCTGACCGCCTTGGCCACGATCTGCGCTACGGCATCGACCCCTCCAAGATAAAGGCCGACCTCGGTTGGGAACCGGAAACGCCCTTTGCAGTAGGCATCGTCAAAACCATCCGCTGGTATCTCGACAATCCCGACTGGGTGGAAGCCGTGACAGGCTCTGACTACCAAGCCTACTACGACAAGATGTACGGTAACAGGTAACAGATAAGAGATAAGAGAGAATAGTTAGGCCCAGCCGCAATGGCTGGGCCTAACTATTGCATTTCCTAACTGCGCGAGCCTCTGCTAATGAAGTTTTCTCCATGCGAAAAACGCGGAGAGGAGCACCATAGCTATCACGATGGGATAGCGCTCTACGCCGCAAAAAGCGATACATAGCAGGGCGACAAGAAGCAGCACCATCTGCAGAAGGATTACCCCCACCGTTGACTTGTAGAGCCGCACACCATAGGCGTGATTATACACAATCATAATAATCGTCAGCTCCACCACATTGCTCAGCGCCAATCCCACGCCGCTACCGGTGAGCCCCGCCACATGGTAGCCGCCGATGACGCACGCTCCCAGCAGTACTGCCGCGATAACCTCGATAACAAAGAACATCCGCGAGTCGCCCTTGGCCAGCGCAGTGTATGCCACCGGAGTAATCACTGCCTTGGAGTACATATACAATGTGGCGCAGAGCACCATAGGTACTATCTCCAGATACTCTGGACGATAGAGCAGACGGATTATCTGTGGCAGGAAGAGAGTAAACAGCATCAGACACGGCACGATGAGCAGCACACACACCACCACCTGGCGATTGATGGCCACATTCATTCCCCTCAGATTGTCAGCTATGCCCGACAAGCGCGGATAGAAGTCGGCGTCCATGGCTGAGAAGATGAACTTGGTGTAGGTGACGGTCAGCACAAAGCCTGCGCCATAGAGTCCCACATCCTCGATGGAGCCTTGGTTGGAGATAAAGGAGCGTATGAGCATCTCGGCCAGGGCCGCCACGAGGGATGCCAGCATAAAAGAGATGCTCAGGCTAATCAGCGGGCCGCCCTTGCGCAGTACACTCCATCGAAATGGCGCTACGCGATAGGGAAACGGGCGCAGAGTGTAGCACATATTCAGGACAGTGGTAGCCAGCAGTCCCGCATTGAGCGCAATGACGATACCACGCAGTCCCCACAGCCAATAGCTTATCACGCTCACCACCATAGTAGCCACCGCTCCGGCACCCGAGGCCCACGCCAGCTGGCGCAAGCGGCGAGTAGCCTTGAGGATAGCCACCTCGGTAGCGTTGACACTCATCAGCACCAGCAGTGGTGACAAGAAGATGAAGCTCCTCACGAAGTTATCGCTGCCCATGGCAAAGCGGCTCAGCAGACGGGCACCGACAGCCACTATCAGCATAGCCACCAGTCCCGTGAGCACACTCCACGAGCGCACCACCCTTATCTCATCGCGCAGCTCTGCCGAGCCGTCGCCGTGACGCTCATATACCTGCGACAGCCGTCGTATCACACTCACGGGCATTACCAGCGTGGTGGCGGTACTCACAAGGTTGGCGGCATTGCTGAAGAGGTCAGACAACCCCTGACCGTAACGGTCGATAAAGATGGCCGCTGCCTTGTTGCGCACTATTGATGCCAGCATCGAGATAGCCTGGATGCCGCCGAAGATGCCTGTGTATTTTAGGATATGACGATAAGACAAATTCACGGAGCGAAATTACAAAAAAATCCCGATGCGAACAAATTCTATATATTTTATTATGTTTATTCCGAATTCTTCGTATCTTTGCATCATCATGCAAACGACCGCACGATCAAACGGGCAAACGACTGGCGACGACCTCGTCATCATGGGCATCGACCCTGGCACCAGTGTGCTGGGCTACAGTTTTGTGCGGTCCACTGGCGGCAAACTGCAGATAGAAGCCATGGGCGTGATAGACCTCCGCAAATGCACCGATATCTACCTCAAGCTGGGGCGCATCCACGAGAACATGCTACGGCTGATTGACTCCTTCCATCCCGACGAGCTGGCCATAGAGAGCCCGTTCTACGGCAAAAACATACAGACAGCTATCAAGTTGGGCCGCGCACAAGGAGTGGTTATTGCCGCAGCCATAGCACGCGACCTAGTAGTGCACGAATACCCGCCCACGAAGGTCAAGCAAGCCATCACTGGCAACGGCTCCGCCAGCAAAGAGCAGGTGGCAGGCATGCTCAGCAAGATATTCAAGATAGAGCAAAAAAGCATGGGCGATTTCCTCGACGCCACCGACGCACTGGCCCTCGCCTACTGCCACCATACACAGCGACGCACCATAGTGTCAGCACGCGAATACTCCACATGGAGCGCCTTCATAAAGAGCAATCCCGGCAGGGTGACGGGCGGCATTCCCACTCGCTCACCCAAGACACGGAAACCATGAGTGAACGCACTCTGATACAACTCACCGACGCGGTGCCCGACGGCCCGTTTCGTTTCGCGGCGCCCATAAACCTCACCATCAGCGAAGGCGAGACGCTGATATTGACTGGTCCTAACGGCAGCGGCAAAACCACGCTCGCCAATATGCTCAGAGGAGCCACACGCCTCAGCCAAGGCTCTCGCCACACTGCCGCCAACATACGCATAGAGTACGTGGCCTTCCACGACCAGTACACCAGCAGCGTGGACACCGGCGCCAGCGCCTACCAGATGCGATGGAACCAAGGCGCTATGGACGAGGACTTCGAGCCACGGGTGAGAGACGTGCTCAGTTTGCTGCCCGCCAGCGCCGACCTCATTGACACTGCCGACCTGATGGACCGCACCATCGTCAGCCTCAGCTCAGGCGAGTGGCGACGACTGCAATTAGCCAGAGTGCTGGCCAAAGAACCACAGGTGCTCATAATAGACAACCCATATATAGGCCTTGACCATGCGGGGCGCCGCGTGGTGGCCGACATGCTGCAACAACTCACAGCCCGCCGCCCTATGGCTCTCGTGCTGATAACAAGCAGAGAGGACGGATTACATGAGCAGAAAGAAGTATATACTGAGCCTTCCCCCTACCAGGAGACAAGAGGGGGCCTTCCCATTCTTGAGGCTCGCAACATAACAGTACGCTACGGACGACGCACCATACTTAAAGACTTCAGTCTCAACATCCGCGAGGGTGAGCACTGGGCACTCAAAGGCCCTAACGGTAGCGGAAAGAGCACCCTGCTCAGCCTCATCTGTGCCGACAATCCCCAGGGCTATGCCTGCGACATCACACTCTTTGGTCGCCGCAGAGGCACAGGCGAGAGCATCTGGGAGATAAAGAAGAATATCGGCTTCGTGTCGCCGGAGATGTACAGGGCCTACCGCCGCAACCTGCCCGTAAAGGTCATCGTGGCTAGCGGACTGCATGACACCACGGGGCTCTTTCGCCAGCCTACGGCAGACGATATACAGCAGGTCAGCCAGTGGATGGAGCGTTTCGGCATCAGCAGCTGGGCCGACAGAAGCTATATGACCCTCTCGGGAGGCGAACAACGATGGGTGCTGCTATGTAGAGCCTTCGTCAAGAACCCGCAACTGCTAATTCTCGACGAACCCTACCACGCCCTCGACAACCACTACCGCCAAATGGCCACAAGCATAATCTGCGACTACTGCTCGCAGCCCCGACACACACTGATAATGGTATCGCACTACGACGAGGACTTCCCGCCCATCATAGATCACTGTATTGAATTAAAAACACCTAACAAACAATAAGACCATGGCACTCATTACATGTCCCGAATGTGGACGCGAAATATCGTCCCGAGCACACTCCTGCCCCCACTGCGGAGCTGCCAACCAGCCGCGAGTAAGCGCAGGACACAACACGGAGATAATTCCCCCCACTCCAACCACGGCCAAGCCAATCAAAGTCAAAGAGCCGCGCACTCCAGCCCAGCGCAGAAGACGTCGCCTGGCCTGGATAGGTAGCATCATCGGCGTGGTGCTGCTCGCTGGCCTTGGATGGCTCCTCTACCACAACCACCAGCTCGCCGTCGAGGAAGAGGCCAGCTACAACCAACTCATGGACGACTTTTCCATAGCCGATGCCGAGACCTTCCTGCTAAAGTATCCCGACAACGAGCACGTCAAGGAGATAAAGGACAATATCGCCCTCTATCAGCGCTATGAGCAAGAGTGGGCCAAGATAGTGACCTCCACCAACGTGGACGACTTCGCCATGTTCCGGAGTAAATTCCCCGACAGTCCCTTCGACCAGAAAGCATACGACAAGATCGACTCCCTCGATTGGACATATGCCAAGCGCAGCGACACCGAGAACGCACTGCAGAAATACCTCGACCTGCACCCCGACGGCAAATATGCCGACATGGCACGCGAGCAGAAGCAATTCATCATCGACTCCCGACCCACCGACGAAGAGCGCAACGCCATAGCGCGCATCATCAACTCCTACTTCGCTGCACTTACCGACAACAGCAAGGAGGCACTCAGCAATATCACCACCGCAGCCGTGTTCAGCAAGAGCTGCGACTTCATCGACAGCCACGAGGGCAACGGCATAACCAGCTACACCGTTACCTCGCCCGTCACAGTGGAGAAAAGGCCCACCGACAGTGGTCCGACCTACAATGCCTCCTGCACCGTCAACCGCATAGGCACTGACACAGACGGCAACGTCACATCCAAGACCTTCAGCGTACGCACCAGCTTCAACACGCAGATGCAACTCTCTGCAGTCAACATGAAGGGACAAGAATAACGCGTGAGACGCATGAACATCATCTTCGATCTGGACGGCACACTGCTCAACACCCTCGACGATCTCGCAGCGAGCACCAACCACGCCCTCAGAGCCTGCGGCTATCCCACACGCGCCACTGAGGAAGTGCGCCAGTTTGTCGGCAACGGCGTAGGCAAGCTGATAGAACGAGCTGTGCCAGCCGGAACCAGCCCCGCTGATGTACAGCGTTGCTTGACCAGCTTCCGCTGCCACTATGCAGACCACTGCCTTGACCGCACCATGCCATACCCCGGCATACAGTCTATGCTCAGCGAGCTCCACCAACGAGGCATAGCCATGGCCATCGTGTCCAACAAACTGCAGCCCGCCGTCACCGAACTCAACTGCCGCTTCTTCGCCCCCACCATAAGCATAGCAGTGGGCGAGACAGAGCAACTCAAGCGCAAGCCCGCGCCCGACATGCTACAGCAAGCCATGCGCCTTATGCACGCCACAGAAGCAGACACCATATACGTCGGCGATAGCGATGTTGACATCCTCACCGCTCAGGCCGCACATCTGCCCTGCATCAGCGTCACCTGGGGCTTCCGCGACCACGACTTCCTACTCCAACACGGAGCCACCACCATCATATCCACACCCCAGCAATTGATAGACTATGTTAACCTTCCAATCAATAGGTAGCGGTAGCAGCGGCAACAGCTACTATCTGCAGACAGACCAAGGCGCACTGCTCATCGACGCAGGCATTGCTGAACGCAAATTCCGCAAACATACGCGAGAATACGGCATATCGCTCGGCAAGGTCGCTGCTATACTCGTCACCCATCACCACATCGACCATATACGCACACTCGGCATACTCAACCAGAAAGACGGTATGCCCGTATATATGACCGAAGAAACCAAGAAAGGAATCTTCCTCAACCGCTACATCGGCAAGAAGCCGCGCATCGAGAGTGTCACCACCATCTACAAAGGTAGCACCTTCCATCTGCTCGGTATGGAGATCACGCCATTTTCCGTGCCACACGACTCGCGCGACAATATCGGGTTCTTAATCAACCACGACAATGTGCGCCTATGTCTTGTCACCGACTGTGGCCACTGGACCGACGAGATAGAGCGCTACGTCAGCCAGGCCACCCACCTCGTGCTTGAGTCCAACTACGACCCAGACATGCTCGCCAAAGGCCCCTACCCTGTCGTGCTGCAAAACCGTATCCGCAACGGACAGGGACATCTATCCAATCCACAGGCGGCCGAAGTAATCGCACGCCATTGCGACCATCTCAAAATCATCTGGCTATGCCACCTCAGCGAGCAAAACAACACGCCACAACTCGCCCTCGCATCAGCCAAGCAAGCAGCAGGCAACGCACTCACCAACATCATTGCCCTCGACCGCGAGAAACCATCCAAACAATATGACCTCGAAGAACTCACACTCTTCTAATTGCATAACGATAACACTATGAAACAACTATTCAAATTCCTATTGTTGGCTCTAATCTTCAATGTTCAATGCTCAATTGTCAATGATATTAGCGCCCAGACCCTCCGTGATCGCTACAACTCACAGATAGGCCGAGTAGAGCGCGACGGCACCATTCGCGACCGCTACAACTCGCAGATAGGCCGAGTCACAAACGACGGTGTCATCCGCGACCGCTACAACTCACAAGTCGGCAAGATAGAACGCGACGGCACCATCCGCGACCGCTACAACTCGCAGATAGGCCGCATCGAAAACGACGGCACTGTACGCGACCGCTACAACTCGCAACTCGGAAAGATTGACCGCGACGGCACTGTACGCGACCGCTACAACTCACACATTGGAAAAGCTGAAGGAGTTGAGCCACAAATCGCCGCAGTATTATTTTTTATGAATCTTTTGCACCTAAACTAGAAATTCTTTGTATCTTTGCACCGCGAGAATACTCCAAAACGACAAAAGAAAACTATGAAACACCTATCTATTACCATTGCGGCAGCCGCTATTATGGCACTAACGCTGACCTCATGCGGCGAGAAGGCCATCACCGCTGAAGACCTGCCTAAGGCAGCACAGAAATATATCGATCAGCACTTCCCCGAAAGCAGCATCCTCATAGTAAAGCAGGACCACGACGGATTATCAAAAACCTACGAAGTGAAGCTCGACAACGGCATGGAGTTGGAGTTTGACAGCGATGGAGCCCTCGTTGATGTTGACAACTAAACCTCTAATCTTATAAACCAACAAAGAAATGAAAAAGACAATGTTTATCCTGTTAGCCTTTGTGCTGACACTGAGCCTCCCCGTGATGGCTGACAACGACAGAGTGATAACCTTCGAGCAGCTGCCCGCACAAGCACAGACAATGCTCAAGAAACACTTCGCCGACAAAGTGCCCCTCGTAGTTACTGTTGACTTGGACGACTACACCGTGCTATATCAGAGCGGCGAGAAAGTAGAGTTTGACAAGAAAGGCGAGTGGCGCGAGATCAACTGCAAGACATCTGCAGTGCCCACAGCCCTCATCCCCGAGCAGATCAAGGCTGTCGTTAGGCAGACCTATCCTGGTGCCACGATCATCAAGATTGACCGCGACCGCCGTGGCTACGATGTCAAGCTCAACAACGGCCTCGACCTCGAATTCAACAGAAACTTCCAGATAGTTGAAGTTGACTACTAAGCCATAGAATCAGCGGTTAGCGTCTTATCCCTAACCGCGATGACGCGTCTACCATGCAGCCCCCTCAACGGAGAGGGCTGCATTTTTCTCCCACTTGAGACAGGATGAGAGGGAACTGTGAGGTAGAGAAAGTGAAGTGTCGAAATTAGGGCAAAGTGACAAAGGAATATGGCGACAGGGCCATTTATTACCTAAAAAAGATTAAAAAGGGAGCCATTTAGCGTTTATTTTCGTAACTTTGCGCCGCTAATTATATGCGCGCGCAAATGAGAAAGTGGTATTGTACTTTATCAGTGCTTATCGTCACCGTCTGCATCACGGCTGTGGGCGGTAGTATGCGCCACGTTCCCTCTATCCCTAAGGGAGCGTTTCCTCTCAGTGCGCACGATACGATAACGGCAAACGACGACTCACTCTTTGCCGTCACGCCTGACTCCGTCTATCTCAAGCCCCTTGACTCACTGCGCGTGGCAGCCAAGGCAGACACCCTCGAGGCAGACACGGCAAAGAAAAAGAGCGACGGACTCGACCAGCCCGTGAAATACACGGCACGCGATTCGATGACCTACAATGCCCTAAGCCACGACATCAGCCTCTACGGCAACAGCGAGGTAAGTTACCAGGACATGAATCTCACCGCCGACATCATCACGATGAACACCGACTCCAGCCTCGTCCACGCCACATACATGACCGACTCTACAGGCGTGCAGACAGGCCGCCCCGTGTTTGAGCAAGGCAATGATAGCTATGAGATGGACAAGATATCCTACAACTTCAAGACAAAGAAAGGATACATCCTCAACACTACCACCGAGCAGGGCGAAGGTTTCATCAAGAGCGAGAGTAGCAAGCGCGACGCAGACGGTGTCATCAATCTCATGCACGGCACCTACACCACCTGCGACCACGACCCACCTCATTTCCACATCGCGCTGTCCCGAGCTAAGGTGTATCCAGGCAAAGAAGTGATCTCCGGTCCCGCCTATCTCGTGGTGGAGGGCGTGCCTCTGCCATTGGCTGTGCCATTCGGCTTCTACCCCTTCAGCGACAAATACTCCAGCGGCTTTATGATGCCCTCCTTCGGCAGCGAGACAATAAGGGGCTTCTACCTGAGAGACGGCGGCTACTACTTCGCCATCAACGACAGAATCGACCTCACCCTTCTCGGTGAGATATACACCAAAGGCTCCTGGGGCATCAACGCCTCGTCAACATATAAGAAACGCTATAAGTATGGCGGCAACTTCTACATCAACTACCTCAATACCGTAGAGGGTGAGAAAAACATGCCCGACTATATGGTGACCAAGAGTCTGAAACTGCTGTGGTCCCACCACCAAGACCCGAAGGCCTCAGTCCACTCTTCCTTCTCCGCCAGCGTGAACTACGCCTCAGAGTCGTTTGAGAAAAAGAACCTCAGCTCGCTCTACAACCCCCTCACCTACTCTCAAAGCACACGCACCAGCTCTGTCAGCTACACCTATACATGGCCAAGCATAGGCCTAACAATGGCCAGTTCCGGCAACCTGAGCCAGAACATGCGCGACTCTACCATAGCGATGACGCTGCCCGACCTCAACATCACCCTCGCCCGTTTCTACCCCTTCAAACGCAAGAAGCTACGCGGCAAAGAGAAATGGTATGAAAAAATATCGATGTCCTACACCGGCAACCTCTCAAACCGCATCAATACCAAGGAGGACAAGCTCCTCCACTCCGATCTCGTCAAAGACTGGCGCAACGGCATGCAGCACCGCATCCCCATCAGCGCCACCTTCTCGCTGTTTAAGTACATCAACGTAACGCCGAGCTTCAACTTCAACGACCGCATGTACACCAACAAGGTGATGCAGAGCTGGGACCCCGTCCACCAAGCTGTGGCTAATGACACGTTGTATGGCTTCTACAACATCTACGACTGGAACGCCTCGCTCTCTGCCAACACCACGCTCTACGGTTTCTACAAGCCGTCGCCCTCCATCTTCGGCAACAAGATTATAGCTGTGCGACATGTGCTAAAGCCCAGCGTGGCGTTCAGCTACGCCCCCGACTTCGGCTCTTCGTCCTATGGCTACTACGAGAGTTATGTTCGTACCGATGCCGACGGCAAGGTAAGCACCGTGAGCTACTCGCCCTACGCCAACTCCCTCTACGGCGTGCCGGGCAGAGGACGCACCGGTAGTGTGTCGATGCAGCTGAGCAATAACCTGGAGATGAAGGTGCGCAGCGACCGCGACTCTACGGGAGAGAAGAAGATATCGCTCATCGACGAGTTGGGCGCCTCGCTGAGCTACAACATGGCAGCCAAGACACGCAAGTGGAGTGACCTCACCACCAGGCTACGCCTCAAGCTCAGCAAGAGCTACACCTTCAGTATGACAGCCGTGTGGGCCACCTACGCCTACCAGTTTGACGAGAATGGCAATGTCTTCGTAGGCGACCGCACCGAGTGGAGCTACGGGCGCTTCGGCAGATTTCAGGGCACGTCGCAAAACTTCTCCTACACCTTCTCCAACTCTACATTCAGCAAGAAGCGAAGGGCAGAAGAAAAGTCGGAAAAAGAAGAGGATGATGAGGACGATGATGACTACGAAGACTCCAACATCGACCCCGACATCGCAGACAACATGAGCTACAAGCCTCGCCAAAGCAGCAAACGCCCCGAGGTTGACGAATATGGCTATCTGCGCTTCAACATACCATGGAACCTGACCATATCCTACGGTGTCACCATGCGCGAGAACACCTCAGCACGCATCCGCCCCAAGCACATGCGCTATCCCTACAAGCTCACTCATACACTCAACTTCTCAGGCAACGTACGCCTCTCCGACGGCTGGAACATCAACTACGCCTCTGGCTACGACTTCAACTTCAAGAAGTTGTCTACCACCACCGCCTCACTAATGCGCGACCTCCACTGCTTCTCTATGTCGTGCTCCATAGTTCTGATGCCCTACACATCGTTCAACTTCACCTTCCGCGCCAAGATGTCCACCCTCGCCGATGTCCTCAAATGGGAGAAACGTTCCTCCTACAGCACTAATGTTGACTGGTACTAATAACATTGAGCATTATGACTTTCACCACTCCCATACACGACTTCGGGCAGACATTCCGACTCACCGCCAATGACAAAATATTGGCGATGGGCTCATGCTTTGCGCAAGTGGTGGGTCAGAGGCTTGCCGACAATAGGCTCGACATTGCAGTCAACCCCACGGGAGTGCTGTATAACCCTGAGAGTATTTTTCTCACTATCGATACCGCGCTCGACATAGCCCAAGGCAACAACGATGCGCTACAGCAGCTGAAGAGCTTGACCTTTGAGGGACAAGACAGGAGATGGTACAACTGGATAGCAGCATCGCTGATTCAAGGACTGAGCCGCGAGGAGTGCGACCGCCACATGGCTGACGCCATGGAGCTCATGGCACAACGTCTGAATAGCCTCACAGTGCTGATGCTCACTTTTGGCACCGACCACTACTACAGCCTCAATGGCCAATACCCGGTGACCAACTGCCACAAGATGCCCGCCGCCATGTTTGAGGAGCACATTATGAGCATTGACGATATAGTCAGCCGCTTCGACAACACATACCGCAGACTAATGGAGCTGCGCCCGAAACTGAAGATAATCGTTAGCGTCAGCCCCTACAGATATCTGAAATACGGACTGCATACAAGCCAACTGAGCAAGGCACGCCTGTTGCTGGCTACTGATGAGATACAGAAGTGCTACAGCGCAGTCAGCTATTTCCCAGCCTACGAGATACTCAATGACGAGCTGCGCGACTACCGCTACTACGCAGCCGACATGGTGCACCCCTCCGAGACAGCTGAAGAATATATCTGGCAGACATTCTGTGACCACTACATCGACGAGCGCCTCAATAATTTCATCCACGAATGGGCGCCTGTTCTCAAGTTGCAGTCCCATCGCACCAAAGACACCGCAACGCAAGACGCACTCAACGCCACGCTAAGCAAAAGAATTGAACAAGTAAAACAGCAGTTCCCCGATATGTTTTAACCTCTTCACCCTCACATGAACTATTCCATCAAAGATATTATCCGCATCACAGGCTGCAAGGCTATAGGCAGCGATAGCGACAGGACTATCGACACGCTGCTTACCGACAGCCGCTCGCTACTCAGTGCGGAAAGCACACTATTCTTCGCTATCACTACCGCCCACGGCAGCGGAATGAATTATATCAGCGAACTCTACGACAAAGGAGTACGCGCTTTTGCTCTCGACAGCTGCGAGACCGTTGACATCGAGGCAATGCCTGAGGCCACCTTCCTCATCGGCGACACACTCCATATCCTGCAGAGTATAGCCGCCTACCACCGCGCCCAGCACCCCGACCTCCAGATGGTCGGTATCACGGGCAGCAACGGCAAGACAATTGTCAAGGAGTGGCTCTATCAGCTCATTGGCCACCGCCAACCCACCGTGCGCTCGCCGCGCAGCTACAACTCGCAGATAGGCGTGCCCTTCTCCCTCATTCTCATACAAGATGACACTCAGCTGGCACTCATCGAGGCAGGCATCTCGCAGCCTGGCGAGATGGAGAAGTTGGAGCCAATGATACACCCACAGACCGTGGTGCTGACCAATATAGGCAGTGCACACCAAGAGAACTTCCACGACCTCAAGCAAAAGACAAAGGAGAAACTTATCTTGGCTCGCAATGCCCAGAAGATAGTATATCCCGCCGACGACCAAACGATAGCCGAGACTATCGCAGAGATGGCAATCCCTACAGACCATCTCTTCGGCTGGTCGATGACAGACACCACGGCTCCGCTCTACATCTCTCACATCGAGAGCCGAGGCAGCGGCAGCCTGATAGCATACAGCCTCAACGCAGATAATACGAAGGCTACGCAAGGCACCTACACCTTACCCTTCATCGACAACGCCTCAATACACAACAGCATCACCTGCCTTGCCACAGCCATCGCCCTGGGCTACGACCACGCCGCCATCGCCGCCGCCATGCCTGAGCTGGAGCCGATGGCCATGCGACTGGAAGTAATAGAAGGGCAGCGCAATCTGACTATCATCAACGACTCTTACAACTCCGACGTTAACTCACTCAGCATAGCCCTCGATTTCATGGGGCGCCGCACTGAGTCGGAGCGCCAGCGTGTCAGCAAAGACACAGAGTCGGAGCGCCAGCGTGTCAGCAAACCTCAAAACATTCTCATCCTTAGCGACATACTGCAGAGCAGCGATGACAAGCAGCAGCTCTACGCCAAGGTGGCAGAGATGGTGGCAGCACAGCATATCGACCTGCTCATTGCCATCGGCAAGGAGATAGAGCCTTACCTGCCCGCCTTCACCGTACCCTACCATCACTTCGCCACCACTGAGCAACTGCTCAACAGCAACATGCTCAATACCCTCCACGATGCTACAGTGTTGGTAAAGGGTGCCCGCATTTTCCGCTTCGACAAGATAACGGCATTGCTCGAGAAGCGAGTGCACGAAACTATCCTTGAGGTAAACCTCAACGCCATCGTTGACAACCTCAACCACTACCGCTCGCTCATGCATCCCGACACCAAGATAGTATGCATGGTGAAAGCCTCCGCCTACGGAGCAGGCAGCATAGAGGTTAGCAAGACACTGCAGGACCACAAGGTTGATTACTTGGCCGTAGCCGTAGCCGACGAGGGAGTGGCGCTGCGCCAGGCTGGCATACGCAGCCATATCATGGTGATGAACCCGGAGATGACGTCTTTCCACGACCTATTCCAATACCATCTGGAGCCGGAGATATACAACTTCAAACTGTTGCAAGCCCTCATCCGCGCTGCCAATCACGAAGGCGTCACCAATTTCCCCGTACACATAAAGCTCGACACCGGCATGCACCGCCTCGGCTTCCATCCCGTGGAGGACATCGACCGCCTCATCACCATGCTGCGCGGCGAGCAGAGCGTGCCAGCAGTGAAGCCTGTGTCGGTATTCTCCCATTTTGTGGGTAGCGACGGAGCAAAGTTTGACGACTTCACCCACCAGCAATTTGCAGTCTTCGACCAAGCCAGCCGCAAGCTGCAGCAGGCTTTCCGCCACCGCATACTGCGCCATATCTGCAACTCCGCAGCCATTGAGCGTTTCCCGCAATACCACCTCGACATGGTGCGCCTCGGCATCGGCCTCTATGGCATCAATCCCTTTGACAACTCTATCATCAACGCTGTGTCCACCCTGCGCACCACCATCCTCCAGATACGCGAGGTGGCGCCCACTGACACCGTGGGCTACAGCCGCTGGGGCAAGCTGACACGCCCAAGCCGC
>JAFZUB010000144.1 GCA_017618515.1 Bacteroidaceae bacterium | reverse complement strand
GCTGACAGTCCCTTCAGCGGTTGCCAGCCGATACCGCCGTATAACTCGTGCAGACCGCCGTCGCCAGTATAGGTTGATGTGGAGGTCTTGGAGCCGAGGCCATCCATATCGTCCATCTCAGTGGTGGACTTGAAGTCGTAGCCGATAGTGGTGAACGGACGCAGTCCCAGTGAGACGCCGAGGCCTTTTGTGAGCCTGAAGGCAGCGGTCAGATAGTCGAGCGTGGAGTTATGGGCGTTGACCTTGGTGCCGTTCTCGCGCATATAGCTGTTTTGAAGCGACAGACCTATATCGAAAAGGAATCGTAGCGAATCCATCTCCGAGTAGGAGGCGGGATTCTGGCGGTTGATAATGTTAGGGTCGCGCATACCAATAGCAACTCCGGCCATGCCCTTGTTAAAGCCCATGGCTTCGTCGGCCAGTATGCCCCAGCCGTAGCGCGAATAGGGCGAGTTGGTGCCGCTGCTCTGGGCGGACACCTGCAGTGCGAGTGCCGTGGCAGCTATAGCCAGTAGGAGCCTTGCTCCTCTAAATCTTGTCTTCATTATATTGTAGTATATGGTTTAGGCCCCGCAGCACCAAAGAGCGGTCTACGACTGCCTCAATATTTAGGGTTTTGTTTATCAGGGGAGCATCGCCACCGGTGAGTATTACGCGCGGTTTGCCGTATTGCTGCTCCATCGCGCGGGCGCACCCCTCTATCTCATATTGTATGCCGCGCAACGCTCCGCAGCGTATGGCCGTGGTGGTGGAGTTACCAAACAACGGCATGTCGCCGTCGGGCTCCACCTCGGGCAGTCGTGCGGTGTGTTCATGCATGGCACGCAACCGCATTCGCAGTCCGGGCGCGATGTTACCACCATGATAGGTGTCGGGCGTGCATGCCTCGTAGGTAACGCAGCTGCCGGCGTCAACCACCAGCAGATTTTCGCCAGGCCACTGGGCCATAGCACCTGCCACGACGGCTATGCGGTCAGCACCGAATGTCTTGGGCGTTTTGTAGGCTACCGTAAATGGAAGCGGTGTCTTCTTGTCCAGAATCATGACTTTTATACCCTGGCTCTTCAGTGCATGCATTAGTTCTGCGGGATTGTCTGCCACAGAGCTTATAATAGCTTTGTCCACTCCGCGACGCTTGGCAACATCGCAAACAACGGTCAGCGGCTTACCGCTGGCCACGCGTTCAGGAGCCTCAATCTTTCCGCCCTCGGCGAAAGAGTATTTGGCCCCGCTGTTGCCTATATCTACGAGCAGACTACAGCTCATTCCTCACAGTGTTGCCCTGCTGCATTACAAAGTGGAGCTGCACATCGCCGTCATAGATGCAGATGTCGGCATCCTTGCCTTTCTCCAGCGTACCCTTGCGACCTAGCTCGCCCATGATGCGGGCAGGGGTCTCCGACGACATGCGGATGGCATCCTCCAGAGGTATCTCCGCCTTCTGCACGCAGGTGCGGATAAGGCGGTCCATTGTGGCAATGCTGCCGGCTAGCGCTGAGCGGTCGGCCAGCTTGCATACGCCATCCTCCAGTATCACACGCGGGTCGAAAGCCACATCGCTGTCGCTGGCAGAGCAGGCCAGAGCATCGGTGATAAGCGCGGTGTGCTCCACACCTTTCACCATATAAATCATGCGCAAGATAGTGGGCGGTACATGGATGCCATCGGCGATCATCTCTACGCTCATCTCAGGGAAGGTATAAACGCTCTCCACTGTGCCCTCATGTTTGAATTCGCGCACATTGTGGAAGCCGGGCATGGCGTTGTAGAAGTGGGTAACATGGCGGAAACCTGCGTCCCAGGCGCGCTTCACATCCACATACTCTGCCTTGGTGTGGGCAATGGCGGCCAGCACTCCGTGGTCGGTGCAGTAGCGGCCAAACTCAGTGGTGCCAGGCAACTCGGGAGCCTCATCCCAGCGCTTCAGCGCCTTGGTGCCGTCGATGATGGGTTCATAATCGGCGGGGATGGGCGGAGTGATATACTCGGGCATCTGCGCTCCTGCCTTGCCGGGGTTGAAATACGGTCCCTCCAAGTGCAGACCCAGTACGGGCGACCCCTCTTCGGCCATCAGCTTCTCGCAGGTGGCGAGTGCTGCCTTGATCATAGGCACTGACGACGAGGAGAGGGTGGGATAGATACTTGTGGTGCCGTATCTCATGTGGGCGGCGATGGCTGTGCGGAAAGCATCTTCAGTACCTTCCATGAAGTCACGCCCACCTCCGCCGTGGATATGCAGTTCTATGCCACCGGGCACAATATCCATACCCTTGGCGTCAATCACCTCGGCACCGGCCACGTCGATGTTGTCGCTGCTCACCTCGGCTATCTTACCGTCTTTCACTACTACGGTGCCGTCCTTTACCCAGCCCTGCGGGGTAAAGACGCGTCCGCCTGTAATCTTTGTTATCTTCTGTTCCATTTCAATCGTTGGTTTCTGTTATTCCGCAAAAGTACACCTTTTCTGCGACACGGCAAAATAAAGTGGGCCAAATTCCCATTTTCTTATAATATATTATAATAATGTTCGCGCGCGTTAAGAATTTTTTAAACCATGCTCTTGCAGAAAATAGACTTGAAATTGTGGGCATACACGAGAAAATGATTAAATTCGCGCCGTAAAAGGCGAAAAGAATGGCTAATCTCAAGTCACTGGTCAAAGACACGGCTGTTTATGGACTGAGCAGTATTGTGGGCAGGTTTCTCAACTATCTGCTGGTGCCGCTCTACACGGCCAAAATATCTGCCGCC
Source organism: Bacteroidaceae bacterium (assembly GCA_017618515.1). The sequence goes on along the minus strand of JAFZUB010000144.1, from coordinate 6,880 downwards.
TCAGGTGGCTACGGTGTGGTTACCAATCTTTATGCTTACACTGCGCTGATACTTGTTGTGCTCACTTTTGGCATGGAGACGACTCTTTTTCGCTTCGCCAATAAGGAGGGCGAGAAGCCTGACACGGTGTTCTCCACAGCAATACTCATTGTGGGTGTTCTCACGGCCGTATTCCTTGTAATAATCTTCGGTTTCATCGGGCAAATTGGGGAGCTTATTGGCTATGGCGACCGTCAGGTCTTGGTGCTGATGATGGCGACTGTGGTGGCTCTCGATGCATTGCAGGCAATTCCCTTTTCTTTCCTGCGTTTTCAGAACCGGGCTGTGCGTTTCGCCTCGCTGAAGCTGCTGTTCATTGTTCTGAATATCGGCATCAATGTGTTGTATTTCATCGTGTTGGGCAAGACTGATGTGTTCTATGTGTTTAGCATCAATCTGGTCTGCACATCGTTTGTCACGTTGTTCTTTATTCCCGATTTGATAAAGATACACTGGAGCTTCAGTCCTCGATTGCTGCGTCAGATGCTCTCCTATTCTTGGCCTATATTGATATTGGGTGTAGCAGGTATTCTAAATCAGGCCGCCGATAAGATTATTTATCCTTATGTACGCACTGGCCTGCAAGGCGAGGTGGAGTTGGGCATCTACGGCGCGTGTGTGAAAATAGCAATGGTTATGGCCATGATCACCCAAGCTTTCCGCTATGCATACGAGCCTTTTGTCTTCGGCAAGGCTAAGGATAGCGACAGTCGCGAGACCTACGCCAAGGCGATGAAGTATTTTATAGTATTCACTCTGCTGGCATTCCTTGTCGTGGTTGGGTGGCTCGATGTGCTGAAGTATATCATCGGCCGCGACTACTGGGAGGGCCTGCGCGTGGTGCCGATAGTGATGTTTGCCGAGATCCTTATGGGCGTATATTTTAACCTTTCGTTCTGGTATAAGCTCATCGACCGTACTATCTGGGGGCTCTGGTTCTCGGTGGCCGGCTGTCTTGTGCTCATAGCGGTAAATATTATTTTCATTCCCAAATATGGATACATGGCGTGCGCATGGGGAGGTGTCGCCGGTTATGGTACCGCCACGTTGCTCTCTTATTTCGTCGGACAGCGCAAGTTCCCCATCCGTTATCCCCTCGGTTCTATTGCCGTCTATGTGTTGATTGCCGCCTTGTTTACTGCCGCAATGATGCTGATGCCCAAGGCTTGGCCGGCATGGTTGCGACTCGGCATCAACTCCGTCCTCATCTTGCTATTTGTGGGCCACATCTTCTATCATGAGTATCTGAAGCCCCGCCGCCGTTCTGCCACTGCATGATGAAGTCTGACGCAGACATACAAAATACCCTTTTGCCACGATTCGACAAAAGGGTATTTTCGGTATTTGTTTATGAATGAAGTTCTGAGAGCCTACAGTTGCTCAAGGAATGCTATTCGGCTTTCCGTTGAGGGGTGGGTGCTGAACAATCTGCGGAACCAATTGCTTACGCTACCGCCTTTCAGTGCCATCGGCTGTATGATAAACAGCTGCTGCACATCTTCGTGGCCGTCGCGGGCAGCATACGGTGCTTCGCTAATCTTGCGCAGGGCTGAGGCCAGGGCAAGAGGATTGCCGCAGAGCTCTGCTCCACCGGCATCGGCCATATACTCGCGCTTGCGGCTGATGGCAAAGCGAGTGAGCAGTGTGAAGAAGTAGCCCAAGGCTGCCAGCACAGCGGCAATAGCAAAGATGACGATGATGGCCACTCCGCCGTTGGAGTCGCGGCTGTTGCGGCTGCGGGTGCGTCCACCGCCTCCCCAAAGGAAGGTGTTCCACAGTATTCTGAGGGCTATGCTCATCAGCGCGGCCATGATGCCCACAAACACTATGCTTACAATTAGCAGGCGTGTGTCGCGATTGCGGATGTGAGTCAGTTCGTGGCCGATCACACCCGCCAGCTCCTCGTCGTCAAGCGTGTCGCACAGGCCCGTAGTGACGGTGACGGTGTATGACTTGCGGTCTATGCCTGAAGCAAAGGCGTTCAGCTCTGGCGAGTTGATGATATTGATTTCCGGCATGTCCATACCGCAGGTCATCGTCAGATTCTCCACGATGTTATAGACTCGGGGATTCTCTTTGCGCTCGAGCGGCTTGGCTTTTGTGGCGTGGCGTATCATGCTGGTGTTGGCGAAGTAGGCTATCACAAACCAGATGCCTACCACCGCTACTGCCCACGGCACTATGCTGATGAAATAGTCACTGGCGATGGTGTGTATGGCTCTGGAGCTATAAAAAGAACTGTCATGAGTCTCAAGATATGCCATGATGTAGCTGAATGCCAACACCAAGCCTATCACTACCGCCGGGAACAATAGTAATAATAAGGTGGAGCGCAAATTGTTCTTGCGCTGCTGACTATATAGTCCTACGTACTTCATTAAAAGCTAATCTCAGGTGCCTGGTCGTAAGTGGCGCGCTCCTCCTTCGGAACCTCAAACATAGGCTCGGTGTGGAAACCAAACATATTTGCGAAGATATTTGAGGGGAAGGTCTGCACAGCGTTGTTGAGCTCCTTGGTAGCGGAGTTGAAGAAGCGGCGCGATGCGGCGAGCTTGTTCTCTATGTCGCTGATCTCGCCCTGCAACTGCAGGAAGTTCTGGTTGGCCTTCAGGTCAGGATAGGCTTCGAGGCTCACCTTGAGGCCTGCCAGTGCGGAGGTCAACTGATTCTCTGCCTGAATCTTGTCGTTGATGCTGGTGGCGTTCATGGCAGCGGCGCGGGCTGCGGTCACGTTCTCCAAAACGCTCTTCTCATGAGCTGCGTAGCCCTTCACAGTGGCCACAAGCTGCGGGATAAGGTCGTGACGCTGCTTCAGCTGTACGTCAATGTTTGCGAAGGCATTCTCGCGGTTGTTGCGCATGCGCACAAGATTGTTGTAGATGCTCACACACCAAATGGCGAGGATCACAACGATAGCAATGATAATGATAAGTGCAATCATAATTGTGGGTTTTTAGGGTTGTTTGTGTATTTAATTCGCTTTAAAAATGTTTTCGCTGCAAAAATACAAGAAAAATTCAGAATCAGCCGACACAACTATACGAAAAAAGAATATTTTAACACTTTATTAACGTTATATCAAAAGAAAGTATTATCTTTGCACGCTGAATTATAGTGCCAAAACATTTTTTCCAATTTTATTAACCCTTTATTTAAACATTAAACTCTATGAAAAAGTATTTACTTTTGATGCTTACCATTCTTATGGGAGCAATGATGAGCAATGTTGACGCTAAGTGGGTATTGGGCGCCCAAAAGGGAGCCAAAGATATCCAAGTAGGCGATACTATTGTTCTGGAGTTCATCAACCTCAGCGGTTATGAGGAGGGACGCTTCTTGGCTGGTTTCAAGGAGTCGGCCGCAGGCATCCTGACCGATGAGAACATTTATGTAGTTGAGGAGGGTCCGACGGATATCCGTACCGGCAAACCCACCGTTTACCTCAAGCGCGCCATTTACGATCCGACTCGTGAGCCGGACATGAACGGCTACATGAAGTACAACGGAGGATGGGGTACTATCTCCTACGTAGAAGATCCCGCCAATGCTGCCAACCTGCAGATTATATCCTGCGGTGAGGACATTCCTTGGTCCAACACCTACAGCTTTGACGAGTATGAGGAGAAGAGAGATGAAGAAGGAAAACCTATCTTCCGAGATGACGCTGAGTATACCGAGAAAGAGATTGCCAGCTGGCGCAACCACTCTGGTAAGAAGGCTACTGACATGTCCGTAGGCTTCGTATATTCTACCGGTGAGAACATGTACAGTGACTTCGCTTACCTCGGCTCTTGGAACAGCGCAGAGAACATCTGGTTCTGGGGCTACACTGACACCAACCAGTGGGATGTCTATGGCGTAAGCTATGAGGAAGACTACCTCGGCGACCTTCAGGATCTCATTGATATGTATCTGGAGGAGGGCGAGTATGTTGCAGGCACCGATCCTGGCTTCTATAGCGAGGAGGCAGTGAATGCTTACAATCAGGCTATGCAAGAAGGTCTTGAGCTCTCCATCACCAGCACCGACAATGAGGAAATTAAGGCTATGATTGACAGAATCAAGGCTACTCACAAGGCTCTTACCAGCACTTATGTGCCCATCACCGAGGGCTACTACTATTTCGTTATCGCATTTGAGAAATATCTCAATGAATATGGCCACGAAAAAGCTGCATATGTTCCTAATGATGATATGAGGCTTGGTTATAAGACCTTTGATCCTGAGGATGCTAATTTCGTATTCGAGGTTACAAAGGCTGATGAGGAGAACGATTGGTGGGTTCAGCACCTGCTGACCGGCTATTATGTTGGTTGTCCCTCCAACTGGTACGGCGTACGCATTCCTCTTACCACTGGTAAGGATGAGCCGCAGAACATCCGCTACTACGACGCTGGCAAGTGTGTAGGTAAGTGGTTCTGGGGTAGCCATAGCCAGCACAGTACTTCTTACTGCGCAGGTCTTACTAGCACCAGCACTCCTGCCGACAATGAGGGTCTCCTCCACAACTGGGGACAGTGGGCTGACGAAGGTACTGTTAGCGACCAGTACAACTGCTGGTATCTCCGCAAGATTACCGACCAGGCTACTATCGACGCCTTCGACGAGGCCCGTGCTCAGGCACAGCGCACTCGTGAGCTCCGCGAACTCGTTAATGAAGGTACCGAGCTCTACAACAAGCTCTTCACCTATGAGCCTGACTACTCTGAGAAGCTGATTACCACCGTAAGTGGTGGTGCTAAGGAAGAGCCCGCAGAGGATAACCAGCTGACCATCTCTACCATCCGCAAGCAGGGTATCGACTTCGCCGACAAGTATGAGTTCCTCATCGACGATGACGACACCACTTATATGCAGGGTGAGGGTTATCTGCGTATCGTGCTCAAGGAGCCCAAGCAGTATATTACCTTTGTTTATAATACGCGCGATGCTTCCGGTCACGGTAGCAATCCTAACTGGAAGGTTTGGGGTGCTAACGAGCGTCCTAAGATGATCAACCTCTATGGTTACAACACAGTAGCTGGTGACACCGTATTCGGTAATCCTATCGCCACTGGTATCGACATGGGCTCTCTGCCTCTGCCCGCAACCTACACATTCGACTTCGGCAAGGCCGTTGATCGTGTTGCATTCTATGTAACTGAGAATTGCAACGGCGGTTCATACTTCACTCTCTCCGAGTTCCAGATGTATGAGGCTAAGGTTAATAGGACTAAGTCTCAGTACTACACCACCGACGGCTTGGCTCCAAAGGCTGATGCTCTGAATGAGATTCTGCCTACTATGCGCGAGATTGTTGGCAACAACACTGCTACCGCTGAAGACATCCAGAACATGAAGGCTGCTGTTGAAGGAGTTAAGGAGTTGTATGCTGACACCACCGCACTTGCTGCTCTTATTGCTGAGAGTGAGCAGCTTCTCGCTGTCATTGAGGTTGGCGAAGAGATGGGTCAGCTCTCTGACCAGGATCTCGCTGATGCTCTGCAGGCAGCTATCACCGATGCACGCGCAACTGCATTCACCGATCCTATTGATCCCGCAACCGTAAAGGCTGCTGAGAAGGCTGTTCGTGACGCTAAGGCTGCCTTTATGGCTGGCATCAAGAGCTTCGAGCAGGGTAAGTGGTACTTCATCGTAAATATGGATGGCGAGCGCACAGGCGATGCTGGCGCTGACGATGCTTTCTGCAATGGCAACGCTATCTATCTCAACAGCAACAGTGCCCACGGTTCCATCACCAAGTGGGGTCTCTTCGACGAGGGCAGCATGAGCCTCAACGCCGACAACAACCCGAGTGCTATGTGGCGCTTCGTTCCTGTTGAGGGTACTGAGTACTTCGCAGTTCAGAACCTCTACACTGGTTACTACCTGGGCGACTACGCAGGCGACAACATCAACCTGCCTGTTAGCGAGACTCCCATTCCTTATGAGATTGCTATCGCTGGCAATGGTGGTTTCTACTTCTATCCGCGTGGTTCCAAGAACAAGAGTCATCTCGCACTCTGGCCCGAGGGCGCAGCTAACGACGTAGTTTGCCATCCGTCTATTGATGGTGCTTCTGTATGGACTCTGATCGAGGTTGATCCCGTAGAGCAGGAGGCTATCTCTATTGGCGTCTTTGCTTACAACCTCATCGACGTAATGGCAGTGCCGTTCGCAATTGACGACCTTGCCGAATACAACGAGGATGTTCACACCTATGCTGTTAAGAAGATTACTCAGGAGATTCAGCCTACTGTTACAGGTGACCAGATGGTTACCACCGTTGAGCTCTATGAGAAGTCACACTTCGATGCTGGCGAGCCTTGCATCATTGCTCTCGGCGATTGGCAGAGTCCTGAAGATGTTGCACCCTTCGAGGAGTTCGATCTCGTTATCCCGTTCCCCACTGGTGACATCGTTGACCACACCCATAGCTTCGTAGCTAACGGTATCTTTGGTGGTCTTCACAGTATCTCACTTTCAAACGTAGCAGTTTCTACTGGTAAGGACTTTATCCCCTACTCGGGTGGCTTCGGTGCCATGACTGGTTTCATCGATCCTTCTCTCTATAGAGGCGAAGTTGAAGACGTAGAGACAGCTGCAACTCTTGTGATCTATGGTGATATCAACCTGATAAGCGATCGTGAGCCCGCCGACGTTAACGGCGACGGCAGCAAGAACACCGCTGACGTAGTTGCTGTTTACACCTTCATCGAGAAGGGTGACGCCTCCGGCTTCGCACGCGAGGCAGCCGACGTAAATGGTGACGGCAATGTTAACACCGCTGACGTAGTGGCTATCTACACCGCCATCATCGGTACCAGCGGCAGCAATGGCTTCGCCAAGTCTGGCGCTTTCT
>JAFZUB010000143.1 GCA_017618515.1 Bacteroidaceae bacterium | reverse complement strand
GGGCATACGGCAACTCCGACATAGTGCCTTACAGCGACCAGTTCTACTCAGGCGGAGCCAACAGCATACGAGCCTTCCCCATCCGCCGCGTAGGACCGGGGCGCTTCGTCAGCAGCGGTGACAAATATGCCTATCTCGACCAGACGGGCGATATCAAGCTTGAGGGCAACATCGAGCTACGCTTCCCGCTGTTTGGTACCATCTACGGAGCCACCTTCGTTGACGCGGGTAATGTATGGCTGCTGCGCAAAGACGAATACCGCGACGGCGGCACCCTCCGCGCAGGCAGTTTCCTTAAGGACCTCGCCCTCGGCACCGGCGTAGGACTCCGCTATGACATGGACTTCCTCGTGCTACGCCTTGACCTCGGATTTGCCCTCCACGACCCGGCATCCACACGCTCGGGATACTTCGCCACCGGCAAATTCTCCGACCGCTTTGCCCTGCACTTCGCCATAGGATATCCCTTCTAGAGTATAAAAAATACGCGGGATGCAAAAAAAAATCCTAGTTTCTGGCTCCTAATTCCTAATTTATTATTACCTTTGCAGCCGAAATCATGATCGCGGAGTGGAGCAGTTGGTAGCTCGCCAGGCTCATAACCTGGAGGTCGCATGTTCGAGTCCTGCCTCCGCAACTAAGAAGTAGTCGCGAGAATCTTCGCGATAAACAACGAAAGAATCCCGTCTGCCATGAAAGCATGCGGGATTATTTTATTATAAAGAACTTTCCCCGTGAACTGGCTGAACAGACTTTTTACCGATACCGACAGTGTGGCACACATAGTGCTGGTGCTTGCTATGGTTATCACGCTTGGCTATAAGTTGGGCAAACTGAAGATTGGTAGTGTGACGCTGGGCAGCACCTTCGTGCTGTTCATCGGCATATTGGCTGGACATGTGTACCACGCCACGGGACTGGCCAACAGCGACGGCTATGCCCTACCCTTGCCGGTACTCAACTTCGTGCAGGACTTCGGCCTTATCCTCTTTGTCTATTGCATCGGTCTGCAGGTAGGCCCAGGCTTCTTCTCCTCGTTCAAGAAGGATGGTCTGAGGCTCAACGTGTTCTCTGTGCTGACCATCGTGCTCAACATCGGGGTGATGATAGGGTGCTACTATCTGTTTTTCGACACCAAAGATCTGAAGAACCTACCCATGATGGTAGGTGTGCTGTGCGGCGCGGTGACCAACACGCCCGGTCTTGGTGCTGCCAACGAGGTGCTGGGTGAAGCGGCAGCCAACAACCCCGCACTACAACAAGCTATGGAAGGTCATGAGATTGCCAGTGCCTACGCATGTGCCTACCCTTTGGCTGTAGTGGGCATGATTGGTGCCGTGGTGCTGCTGCGATATATGCTAAAGATAAGGCTCGACAGCGAGCAAGCGCAGGTAAGGCACGAGATGGAGGACAACCCTCACGCCAAGCCTTACCGCATGACCATCAGGATGCAAAACAAGGCCCTCGACGGCATTACCATCCGCAAGATACGCGAATTCGTGGGCCGAAACTTCGTATGCTCGCGCATGGAGCGTAACGGTGAGGTGAGCACTCCGACCATCGACTCCGTGCTCAAGCAGGATGACCTACTGAGCATCGTGTGTGCCGAGGATGACGCCGAGGCTGTGACAGCCTTCATCGGCGTAGTGGAAGACAAGGACTGGCAGCTGGCTCCGTCGCCCATCATCTCCAAGCGCGTGGTGGTAACCAAACCCGAGGTGGAGGGCAAGACGCTGGCGCAGATGCATTTCAGCAGTGTGCTGGGCGTGAATGTGACGCGCCTGACGCGCTCCGGCATCGACCTCTTTGCCGACCGCAACCTGAGGCTGCAGATTGGCGACCGTCTGTTGCTGGTGGGGCCGCAGGAGAGCATCAGCCATGCGGAGAGTGCCGTAGGCAACTCTATCAAGCGACTGAAGCATCCCAACATCGGGCCGCTCTTCTTGGGCGTGCTGCTGGGTGTTTTGCTAGGCAGCATCCCCTTTGCCATCAGCGGCATCCCCACTCCCGTGAAGCTCGGTCTGGCTGGCGGTCCGCTGATTGTGGCCATCCTCATTGGTGCCAAGGGCTACAGGCTACACATCACTTCTTATACCACTACGAGTGTTAATATGTTTGTGCGCGAGCTAGGACTCAGCCTCTTCCTTGCAGCCGTCGGCATCAAGGCGGGCGCCAACTTCTGGGACACTCTCTCGCAGGGCGACGGCTTCAAGTATGTGTGGGTGGGCTTCCTCATTACCATTGTGCCTATCTTCATCATGGGCATCTGGGCTCGACTACGGATGAAGCTTAACTACTTCACTCTCAGCGGCCTCTTCGCCGGCACCTATACCGACCCGCCGCTGCTCGGCTTTGCCACCGAGTCTGCCGGCAATAATGCTCCTGCAGTGGGATACTCCACCGTCTATCCCTTGTCGATGTTTTTGCGCATCCTTAGTGCCCAACTGATTATTTTGCTTTGGTGCGCGTAGATTTTTTCCCCGTTTTTTAATGTTAGAGTAAATTCTTGGGGTAATTGTTGCCGTTTTTATGAAGTTTAAGGGCATTTATGCCCTATTATATATTTCTTTTTCGTAACTTTGCCGCGCTAAGTATATCTATTGGCTTAATAGATTTATCGTTTAATGGCTTAAAAACAAACATACGATATGAAGAAGATTCTGCTGATTCTCACTGTTGCGGCCACTGCGCTGATGACCTCCTGCGTTAACAACAAGGAGATGATTTATCTGCAGGGAGCCGACTCAATTTATGCCAACACCGTTGCCATCGACAAGAATTTCCAACTCTTGATTCAGAGCGACGACCAGCTGGCTATCTCTATCACCTCGCGTGACAAGCAACTGATAGAGCAGTTTAACAACAGCATCCTCGTTGGCTCGGGCAACTCGCAGAGCGGTTCGAGTCAGGCAATGACACAGAGTGGTGTGTGCTACTTCTATGTATTGCAGGACGGCACCATCGACTTCCCCATCATCGGCAAGGTGAAGGCTGCAGGTCTGACCGTGGAGCAGCTGTCGGAGAATATCCGCCAGCAGCTGTCGAAGGATGTCAACGATGTGCAGGTATCGACCAAGATTATGAGTTTCAAAATCACGGTGCTGGGCGACGTAAAGACTCCCGGTACACAGAGCTACACTGGTCAGCGTCTAACGCTGCTGGAGGCTCTGGGTCGCGCCGGTGACCTCAACGCCAGTGCCATCCGCACCAATGTGCTAATCATCCGCGAGGAGAACGGCAAGCGCTCTTCCTACAAGGTGGACCTCACCAAGCCTGAGTCGGTGTTCAACTCGCCTGCCTACTACATGCAGCAGAACGACCTCATCTATGTGGAGTCCAACAAGTCGGTGAAGGTGAAGGGTAGTACTTCCTACACCTACCTCACCGTTACAGGTACGCTGGTGAGTATGATAGCCTCGATTGTCTCACTTATCATAGCATTGACTAACTAAACTATTATGGCAGATACATTAGAACATACCGGCTCCGTTCAAGAAGAAGAACGCAGTAATAATATGCTTAACATTGCGCTGTTTTGTCTAACAGTGCTTAGGAAGAACTGGCGTTGGTTTCTGCTGAGCGTCATCGTTTGCCTTGGCCTTGCCTATCTGTATGCCAAGCGCCAGCCGCGCATTTTCCGCCTGAGCGCCACTATCCT
>JAFZUB010000015.1 GCA_017618515.1 Bacteroidaceae bacterium | reverse complement strand
GAGTTTAAGAACCTCGTCCACTATCTGCTTGGTAGCATTGGGCTTGCCCATCTTAGCGATATTCTTGCTCAGCGTGTTGAGCTGCGCAGCGTCGTTGACCACCGTGATAGCCTTTGGCAGCAGCGCCATGCGTGCCTCAGCGTCCTTGACGCAGATGGCAGCCTTCTTGCTCACCAGTGCCATGGCATTCTTGGTCTGGTGATCCTCAGCCACGTTGGGCGAGGGCACCAATATGGCAGGCTTGCCCAGCAGCTGCAGCTCACTGATGCTGCATGCCCCGGCACGCGAGATGACCAAATCGGCAGCCTTATAGGCCTTGGCCATATCGGCGATAAAATCGCTCACATGCAGGTTGTCGGGCTTGATTTTCTCCTCCAGCGCGTCCTTGATCTCCTGGCTGTAGTACTTGCCTGTCTGCCAATAGAACTGCACATTACGCTGCTTGCGGATAAGGTCGAGGTGGAGCAGCACACTCTCATTGAGGGTACGCGCTCCAAGGCTGCCGCCCACAATGAGCACCGTGCGCTTGTTAGCCTCCAGGCCCAGCGCCCGGCATGCCAACTCACGCGTCAGGGCATTACCCATAAGTTCTTGCCTTACGGGGTTGCCCGTGAGCACGATGCGCTCCTCGGGAAAGAATTTCTCCATCCCCTCGTAGGCCACACAGATGGTTGCAGCCCTCTTGCAGAGCATTTTGTTTGTCACACCAGCGTAGCTATTCTGCTCCTGCAACAGCACAGGCACTTTCAGGTCTTCAGCCGCACCGATGGCAGGGCCGCTGGCATAGCCGCCCACGCCCACAGCCACATCGGGGTTAAACTCCTTAATGATATTTGCAGCCTCACGCTTACCTTTGAGATAATTGTAAATAACCTTTACATTCTTCAGCAGATGCTTGCGGTCGAAGCCCATTACCTTGAGGCCCCGTATCTCATAGCCAGCCTGCGGCACACGCTCCATCTCCATACGGCCCTCAGCGCCCACGAACAGTATCTTCACACCGTCCACTCTGGCCTTGAGCTCGTTGGCAATGGCGATAGCAGGAAAGATATGCCCGCCGGTACCGCCGCCACTAATTAATATTCGTAATTCCTTATTCATTTTACCTATTATATGTTATATAATATATGACCTCATAATATTGTCCGCAAATTTAGCATTTTTTTTGCGCAAGGCAAAGACTAAAACAAATTATTTTTGAAAAATGAAAAATATTTCGTAATTTTGCGCGGCCAATTAAAAACGCGACGTTAACCCTAACGCTAACAAAAACAAACACAAACAATATGAAAAAAGTTTTACTTTCTCTCATTTGCGCTTTGAGCGCTTTCTGTGCCTCCGCACAGAACTATGCTGCTATCCCCGATACCATCTGGGGTTGCCGCTACTTCTCTTATGACTACGACGCCAATTTCCCTTACACCTACGGCAACAAGAAGGGATACACAGCCTCGTCGTGGCCAACCCGAGACATGGCTGACATGCGCTACTACGCCCGCATTCCTGATGGCCACGTGAAATGTACGCTGGTTTACAACCCGCGTGTCAACCGCGCAATCAATCTCGATGTAACCATCACCAACATGAGTACCAACCGCGTGGTTTACGAGAACAACATTACCGTAGCTCGTGCCACATCGGGCGGTGAGCTTAGCCTGGAGCTGTTCCCCGACATGGTGTTCTCCTCCGACGTATGGTATCAGATCAAGCTTTATCCTCACGACGGCAAGTATAACAGCGCCCCGTCGCGCATCATTCATCTGCTCTTCAACCGCGAGGCCACCAAGCCCGCAGTAGCTGTAAATGAGGTATTTATGGCTCCCTCTGCCCACAACAACGAGTGGCTCAGCACCCAGCCCTACGCCGTAAACGAGAATACCTACGACTGGGCATACGGCGAGTTTCTCTATCCCGAGGAGTATCTGCTGCCGGCCCGTTATCTGATGTGCCTTGGCGGCAGCGGCTACTACAGCGGCATACAGTCCACCGACGGCAAGGGCACAGTCAGCGCCCTGTTCAGTGCATGGGACAATGGCGACACCGATGTCAACCCCAACCTACCCGACTATCTGCGCTCGGGTGCTGTGGACCACAACCCTGACGGTGGAGTGAAGATCAATCGCTTCGGCAATGAGGGAACCGGCGTGCAGAGCATGATGTTTCCCGCCCGCTGGCTGCCCGGCCATTGGGTGCAGTGGCTCATGAACGCTCGTCCGGAGACCGTGGAGCTGGAGCTGCCCGACAATGACGGCAACCTGCAGACCGTGAAGTACGCCAACACCATCCTCACCGCATGGTATAAGATGGCCGACGATCCCGAATGGTATTATATCTCCACTATTCGTCAGAGTGGCACCACCCATCTCTTCGGTTCCAACGGTGAATACTCTTTCATCGAGTGCTACGGAGAGCTTGGCGGCGACCTTTTCTGCCGCGGCTACATGAAAAACCGTTTCTATCGCTCCGCGGGTAGCGGCACATGGTACAACCGCAACTATATGAGCGGCGGTCACTACGACTACAACGACGGTCAGCGCCCCTGCCGCTACGACTATGGTCATGGCGCCACCTCGCTTTGGGAAAACTGTTTCTACATCGAGCATGGCGGCTTTGGCATGGTCAACGACAGCTCGCGCTACGTGGCCTTCCCCAGCTCTTATGAATGTGTCGACACCATCGACCTCGACAGCAAGCAAGAGCGCATCAACGAGGCCTTCCGCAACGCCAACTACAACCAGACTATCAACGATATTGATGAGGCCACTGACGCTCAGGTGAAAGATTATGCCAAGGAGCTTGTGGACCTTGTAGGCAAGGTGGGCGGATACGGCCAGGAGCACTCCGCTGACATCATTGCAGCCTACAACGATGGCAATCCCGCTGACATGGGCACCCTCAAGCAGGCCCTGAAGCAGACTGCCCTCAAATACAACAAGATACGCTACGCCAACATAACCAACAAGCTGCACATTGGAGCCCAGCGCGCCTATGTCTTCGACAACACCGAAGGCTACGGTCTGCTCTATGTGGACAGCAGCTCCGGCACCCCCACTCTGAAGACCGCTGACCTCGACCGCGAGGACCTGCGCGCCAACTGGATGATTGTGCGCTCCGACAAATACGGAACCCTCTGCATTCGCAACATCGCCACCGGGCTTTATATCAACACTGCTACAGAAAATATGCTGTCGGCTGAGCCTCAGAACATCGCTGCCTTCTCTCGCAGTGGCAGGGGCTTCTACATGGGTAACACAAGCACCGAGTGTGTAGTGGCAGCCGCAGACGGCACCACCAGCGTTGGACGATTCTCAACCACTGGCGGACAATTCCTGCTTCACGACAACCTCTCGATGACTCCCGCCACCGAGCTCGTGCAGCAAGTGGTGGAGGCATGCGATGCTCCAGGCAAATTTGAGGAATACAAGAACATGGTTCCTGACATTCTCGCCACTCCTGAGGGCGTGCTGGGCTATTGGATTGACCCCGCCGAGCTGGAGCAGCTCCGCACCCTCTACGACGACGGCAATATCAATGACGACAAGGCTTCTGAGCTCATTGCCCTGATTGACGGTGCAAAGAAAATCACCGCTGACACCAAGCAGATTGGCGCATTCACCATTCTCTACCCCGAGCCCAACTCAGAAACCATGTCCACCCTCACTATAGGCGACGACAACTCCCTCAGCAACAAAAGCATCACAGGCAAGGCCGACCAGATCTGGCTCGGCATTCCCAAGCAGGGCGGTTACGAACTCTCGTCGCAAGGCAGGGCCATCAACTACCTCACCGACAAGGGAGGCACCACCGTCAGCACCAAGCCTGAGGGCGATGGCGCACCCATCTTCTTCACTCCGCAAACCGCTGGCCAATACAGCATCAGCGACGTGCAGTACGGTCCTGTAGCCATCAACGGTAGCGGTACCCCCATCAAGACTGCCGTCAAGGGCAGCGAAGGCAACAATTGGTATATCAAACCTGCAGAGACAGTGAAAGTAACCCTCAATTCGGCCGGCATCCTCAGTCTATACCTCGACTTCGATGTGCAGATTCCGTCGGGCGTAGAGGTATTCACCCTTGCCGGCTTTGACAACGGCGTGCCCACGCTGACCACAGTGACAGGCACCATACCCGCCCACACCCCAGTAATTCTGAAAGGTGACAACTATGCTTCACTGCAGTTCCCCATCATTCGCGCACAGACCTTCCCCGAAGAAGAAGGCCTTATGAAAGGCACTCTGCAGAAGAAGACTGGCATGAAGAGCAAGACTTTCTACACTGTAGCCGTTAAGTCAGGCACGCCATGCCTCGCCCTCTCGCTCACCAACAGCGTCACTGCCAACCAGTGCTACATCCTCAAGGAGGATATGGAGGCCCTCGGACTTACTGAGAATCAGTACAATCTGGACTTCGACAATGCCACCGCCATCAAGAAGGTCGAGAGTCATGAGTCTGGAGTCAAGAGTGGTGTTACATACGACCTGCAAGGACGTCCTGCCACCGAAGCCACCCAGGGCATCGTGATAGAAAAAGGCAAGAAAGTCAGAAGATAAACATGCAAAAATGTCCCGATTGCAACCGCGTGTACGCGCAGTAATCAAATAGTCTCGCGCGCGCGTACATTATTTAATAATTATAATATGATTAGGCGGACACGATTAATTCGTGTCTGCCTAATTTTTGTGCTTCATCCTACCAGGAGAGAACAAAGAGAACTTTTTAGGCTCGTAAAGAGAAAAAAATGATCTGAGACTCCATTCGTAACACGCTGATTATCAACAACAATTGCAAAGTGGCTAAATTTTAGATAAATTTTTTTTAATTTTTTCTTAGTTTTTTGGTGGGGAATTGTGGGGAATTGTGTAATTTTGTAGGCGAAATTGTAATTTACCCTCAGAATTGGCATGAGATTCATCGGTACTACAGAGGCAAAAGTGGACAACAAAGGTAGGGTGTTCCTGCCGGCGATGTTCAGAAAGGTTCTCCTCTCCGGCTCCCCTCAGACAGAGGAGCAGAAGAGCGAGATGAGCCTCATCATGCGCAAGGATTTGTTTGAAGACTGCCTTGTGCTCTACACCGAGGAGACTTGGGAGCGCCGCATGAATGAACTCACGTCGAGACTGAGTGTGTGGAGCAAGAGGGACCAGGCTCTGAAGCGTCGCTTCTCGGCTGACGCTGAGTGGCTGACCCTCGATAGCAACGGTCGCATCCTGTTGTCGAAGCGCTATCTGAAGATGGCCGGCATCGAGGATGAAGTGACATTCATTGGCATGGACGATACTATTGAGGTCTGGGCCACCGCCAAGCTCAGGGAGCACCAGAGTTCTGAGGATTTCGCCTCGGAGATTGAGCGCGTGATGACTTCAACCACTGAATCTTAAGTATTGAACATTGAGCATTGACTCCTGACCACTATGCCAGCCGCCAGCGAATATCACATACCAGTAATGCTCCGTGAGTGCGTAGAAGCGCTCAACATCAAGTGCGGCGGCACTTGGGTGGACGTTACATACGGTGGCGGCGGCCACAGTAGGGCAATACTTGAAGCCATGGGCGGCAGCGGACGTCTGTTTGGCTTCGACCAGGATAAGGATGCGCTGGGCAATATGCCTGAAGACGAGCACTTCACGCCTGTCTATAGCAACTTCCGATTCCTGCGCAACTGGATGCGCTACTACGGCGTGGAGCAGATTGACGGTCTGCTGGCCGACCTGGGAGTGTCGAGCCACCACTTTGACACAGCGGAGCGCGGATTCAGTTTTCGCGAAGACGGCCCGCTCGACATGAGGATGAACAACCACGCGCGGATGAGTGCAGCCGACGTGGTCAACAACTATAGCGCCGAACAATTGGCCGACATACTCTATCTCTACGGCGAGCTCCGACAGAGCCGCCAGATAGCCTCGGCCATAGTGAGGGCACGCGAGCAGAAACCCATCGTCACGACCTTTAATATGCTAAAAGCAGTGGAGGCCACAGTAGGTAAAGAGCGCGAGAAAAAGGACCTGGCAAAGGTTTTTCAGGCTCTGCGCATAGAGGTGAACCACGAGATGGAAGCCCTGCGCGATATGCTGGCTCAGGCTGTGGAGCTGCTCAAGCCCGGCGGCAGATTGGTAGTGATGACTTACCACTCGCTCGAGGATCGCATAGTGAAAAACTTCATCCGCTCAGGCAATGCCGAAGGCAAGATAGACACTGACTTCTACGGCAACCGCCTCGCGCCCATACGCGCGCTGAACAATAAGGTGATTACTCCCTCAGCCGAGGAGCAGGCTCGCAATCCGCGCAGCCGCAGTGCCAAGCTGAGAATCGGAGAAAAGCAATAGACAGAATAAAACAAAAACAACAATATGAAGAACTACAATCAGATTGACGAACTTGTGGAGAGAGCCATGCAGCCGGAGCCCGAGCTGCTGCCCCTCATGATGCCTGAGGATACGATGCAGGTATATACCGCTCCCAGGCAAGAAACTGCGCCAAAACCCGCTCCCTCACCCGAGATCGAGGACGACGAGGACGAGTTTGAGGGTAAGTCCGCACGCCAGGTGCTTATCTCAGCGCTTGCTGAAGATGAGGATGAGCGCGTCAGCCTCAGCCTGCCCCACGTGCTAAGAGGCGACATACTAACCACCAAATGGCTCAGGCGCCAGATTTGGTGGATGGTAATGGTCGTGCTCATGGCCTTCCTCTATGTCAGCAACCGCTACTCAGCTCAGAAACAACTGATAGAAAACGAGAATCTTAAAGAAGAACTCAAGGAAACGCACTACGACGCCATGGCACGCAGCTCACAGCTGATGCGCAACAGTCGGCGCAGCATTATCGTGGACAAACTGGCTGATGCAAACAGTAGTCTTACCATGCCAGAGCGACAGCCTGCGATGATTGAATAAGAGTTTAAGAGTTCAGGAGCTTAAGTGTTGAATCATGAAGGAATTCCCCAGCAAGCAGGTAACCAAAAGATACATGCTTATTGCCTGGATTGGTGTGCTTCTAGGCCTTATAATCATAGGCAAAGCCGCATACATCATGTTTGCGGAGCGGGAGTTCTGGGCACAAAAGGCTGAGGAATGCGTCATTGACAGCATTCCTATCCAAGTAAATAGGGGCGACATCATCAGCGCGGACGGACAGCTGTTGGCGACGTACGTCCCTGAATATAAACTCTATCTTGACTACAATATCTACGAGCCCGACTCAGCCAAGCACGTAAAGCTACAGCATAAGAAGGACTCCGTCTTACTGAGCAAACTTGACAGTCTTGGCGAAGGGCTCAGCCGCCTGCTGCCCGAGAAGAGCAAGGCATGGTTTGTCGACCGTATCAAGGAGGGCTTCGACAAAAAGAGCCGCCACTGGCTCATCTATCCCAAACGCATCACTTATCTTGACCTCAAGGAGGTGAAACGCCTGCCGTTCCTCAAAGAAAGTCGCAACTTCTCGGGCTTCCACACCGAGGTATTCAACAAAATCGACAAGCCGTTCGGTTCTCTCGCAGCGCGCACCCTTGGCGACGTGGAGGGCAGCAGCGGTCGTGGCATCTCCGGCCTGCAAAAACAGTTTGACTCGCTGCTGGCTGGTGTGCCTGGCATCGCCCACAAGGTCAAGACGATGAACAAATACCTGCCCATTATTGACAAGCAGCCTGTGCAGGGTGCCAACGTATATACCACCATTGATGTCAATCTGCAGGACTTCTGCGAGAACGCTCTCGTGGAGAAACTGAAAGAGATTGATGGCATGTATGGCGTGGCGATACTGATGGAAGTCAAGACGGGTGATGTGAAGGCGCTGGCCAACATGAAGCGTGGCGAGGATGGCGTGTATCGTGATGTGCAAAATCTGGCAGTGAGTCAGTTGATGCAGCCTGGTTCTGTGTTTAAGACCATATCACTCACCGCCGCCATGGAGAGCGGACGCATAAAGATTACCGACAGTGTCAACTGCTCCTCGGGCAGCGTGACAGTCGGCGGTTATACGATTAAGGACGCCTCCCACAAGAGTGCAAAGATTATAAAAGTGCCTGAGGTGCTGGGCTACTCCTCCAACGTGGGTGTGATAAAGCTTATCACCCGTGCCTACGGTGGCAGTAAGGCCAGCGAGCAACAGTTCTGCGACGATGTGATGAAACTCGGCATTGCTGAGGACATGCATCTCGACATCCCCGGCTATGAGCACGCCCGCATACCCAGCCCCAAGACTCTGGGCGAGTATTGGTCAGCCTCGTCGATGGCATCGATGAGCATAGGCTACTCCACCATGGTGCCGCCTATCAGTCTGGCCGCGTTCTACAACGGCATCGCCAATGGTGGCCGTATGATGCGTCCGCGCATCGTAACACATATCACACGCAACGGCGAGGTGATAAGAGATATTCCTCCGCGTGCCATCAAAGAGCACATGTGCAGCAAGCAGACCGTGAGCGACATCACCAAATGTCTGCGCTGGGTGGTAAGCAACGGATTGGGCGGCAAGGCCAGCTCACCCTTCTTCAGCGTAGCCGGCAAGACCGGCACTGCCCGTGTGCAGCAGGCCGGTCACATGGGTGAGTATCTAGTAACCTTTGCCGGATTCTTCCCCGTGGAGAACCCCAAGTACACTTGCGTAGTATGTATGCGTAAAGCTGGCTCCGGCAGCGGCGGTGGCATGTGCGGCCCAGTATTTAAGCAGATAGCCGAATACGCTATGGCACAAGGCAAGCAGTCCACCATCCGCGACAACATAGACTCGCTGCACAGCATTCCGCCATCACTCGACTTCACCAACCTGCTATACACCAATCGTCTGCTTAGCAACTTCAACTTCGTGGTGCCCGGCTCATGGAGCAACGACACCAACCAATACACGCTGGGCAGCGTAAGTGTCCGCAACAAACACGCCAAAATAACCGTGGAGGAAGTGGAGCCAGACATCGTGCCCAACCTTACTGGCATGGGCCTGCGCGACGCACTCTTCCTGCTGGAGAAACGCCACCTCAAGGTCAAGGTGCAGGGCGTAGGCAAAGTGATTGGCCAGAGCATTGCCGCAGGCAATAAGATACATCCCAACGAAATCATCACGATAACGCTCGGCACCAAGAGCGCCGCAAAAAAGACACAAAACTATGAACCTGAGACTGTTGTTGAGCAAAGTGAAGCCCCTGTCGATAACGGGCAGCCAGGACATTGATATCAGCGGAGTCTGCATCGACTCACGCAAGGTGGAAAATGGCAACATGTTTGTGGCCATCTGCGGCACCCAGTCTGACGGCCACCTCTTTATCGACAAGGCCATCGACAGTGGCGCCAAGGCCGTGGCATGTCAGCAGATGCCCGACAGTCCGCGTCCCGACGTCACCTACATTGTCCTAGAGGACACAGAGGATGCCGTTGGCAAGATTGCTACGCAATTCTACGGCGATCCCACCACGCAGCTTAAGTTGATAGGCGTGACCGGCACCAATGGAAAGACCACTATCGCTACCCTGCTCTTCAAGATGTTCAGGCAGATGGGATTCAAGTGCGGCCTCTGCTCCACCGTGTGCAACTATATCGAGGACAAGGCCTGCCCTACTAGTCAGACCACACCCGATCCCATCACGCTCAACGCTCTACTCGGTCAGATGGCCGACGAGGGATGCCAGTACGCATTTATGGAGTGCAGCAGCCACGCCATACAGCAAAAGCGCATCGGAGGTCTCACCTTTGCCGGCGCCATTTTCACCAACCTGACGCGCGATCATCTGGACTATCACAAGACATTTGAGAATTATCGCGATGCCAAGAAAGCATTCTTCGACATGCTGGGCAAAGACGCCTTCGCCATCATAAACGCTGACGACAAAAACGGCTCCTTCATGGTGCAGAACACCAAGGCGCAGGTCAAGACCTACTCCATGATGCGAAGCGCTGATTTCCACGCTAAGATAATAGAGATGGGGTTCGAGGGCATGCAGCTCAACATCAATGGTCAAGAGGTGCATGTTCCGCTGGTGGGCAAGTTTAACGTATCAAACTTGCTAGCGATTTACGGCACTGCCGTGATGCTGGGGCGCGAGCCCATCGAGGTGCTCACAGTGATGAGCGGTCTGAGTTCCGTAAGCGGACGATTCGAAACTGTGCGCTCCACCAACGGCGTAACCGCTATCGTGGACTATGCCCATACACCCGATGCGCTGGAGAATGTGCTGGAGGCCGTGCATGAGGTGCTCCAGCGTAGGGGCGAGGTAATCACCGTCTGCGGTGCGGGCGGCAATCGCGATAAAGGCAAGCGTCCACAGATGGCAAAGATTGCCGCCAAGATGAGCGACAAGGTTATCATCACCAGCGACAACCCGCGCTTCGAAGAACCACAGGACATCATCAACGATATGCTAGCAGGCCTCGGCGAGGCCGAAAAAAACCACACCCTCTCCATCGTGGATCGCCGCGAAGCTATACGCACCGCCACACTCATTGCCAAGCCTGGCGACGTGATACTCATTGCCGGCAAAGGTCACGAAGATTATCAAGAGATAAAGGGTGTGAAGCACCACTTCGACGACAAAGAAGTGGTGAGCGAAGCCTTCGGACTCTAATAACTCATAAAACTCCTAACTCTATATGCTTTACTATCTCTTCCGTCTGTTTGAACACATCGGCATCCCCGGCTCGGGAATGTGGTCGTACATCTCTTTCCGCGCCCTATTGGCTTTTATTCTCGCCCTTGTCATCTCGGCTTGGTTTGGTGAGCATTTCATCAAATGGATGAAGTCGCACAATATCTCCGAAACCCAGCGTGACAGCAAGATTGACCCTTATGGTGTGGAGAAAAAGGGCGTTCCTTCTATGGGTGGCATTATCATTATTGTGTCCATCCTTATCCCCGTGTTGCTGATGGGACGTCTGAGAAATATCTACTTGCTGTTGATGATAGTTACCACCATTTGGCTGGGCGCACTCGGTTTTGCCGATGACTACATCAAGATCTTCCGTAAGAAGAAGGATGGTCTGCGCGGCAAATTCAAGATTATCGGACAGTTGAGCATCGGCCTCATCGTGGGCTTGACGCTCTATCTAAGTCCCGATGCCGTAATACGCCAAAACGTGGAGGTGGTGAAAGATGGGCAGGTCACAAACGTAGTCCACAAGAGCGAACCAGTAAAGTCGCCGCAGACCACCATTCCGTTCTTCAAAAACAACAACCTCAACTATAGCGAACTGATGTCGTGGCTCGGCGATGACACCAAGGAAGCCGCAGGATGGGTGCTCTTTGTGCTGGTAACTATCCTCGTGGTCACTGCAGTGAGCAACGGTTGCAACCTTAATGATGGTATGGACGGCATGGCGGCGGGCAACTCCGCCATCATCGGTGTGGTGCTCGGAATACTCGCCTATGTGTCCAGCCACATAGAATACGCGGGCTACCTAAATATAATGTATGTACCAGGCAGCGAGGAACTGGTTGTATTCTGTAGCGCCTTTGTGGGAGCACTCATAGGTTTCCTCTGGTATAATGCCTTCCCTGCCCAGATTTTTATGGGCGACACCGGCAGTCTGTCCATCGGCGGCATCATTGCCGTAATGGCCATCATAATCCACAAAGAGTTGCTTGTTCCAATCCTATGTGGTGTCTTCCTTGTGGAGAGTCTGAGCGTGATACTGCAGGTAGAGTACTTCAAATTCGGCAAACGCAAAGGGCGCCGGCAGCGCATATTCAAACGCACACCCATCCACGACAACTTCCGCGTACTGCCCAGCCAGATAGATAAAGACAGCACCATCGTCTTCAAAAACTGGCCGCGCAACGCATTCCACGAGGCCAAGATTACCGTGCGTTTCTGGATTATAACCATACTGCTGGCTGCCGCCACGATTATAACCCTCAAGATAAGGTAACAAATGGAAAAGAAGCGATTGGTGATACTTGGCGGCGGCGAAAGCGGCGTAGGCACAGCCCTATTGGCTCAAACCAAGGGCTACGATGTCTTTGTGTCGGACTTTGGCATTATCAAAGACCCGTACAAGACTATGCTGCAAAGTCACAACATTGCCTTTGAAGACGGAGGCCACACCGAGCAACTCATTCTCAATGCCGACGAGGTTATGAAAAGCCCAGGCATACCCGATGAGGCACCCATTGTCAGCAAGATAATAGACCGCGACATCCCTATCGTCAGCGAGATAGAGTTTGCTGCGCGCTATACCAATGCCAAAATGGTGTGTATCACAGGCTCCAACGGCAAGACCACCACAACCTCGCTTATCTTCCATATACTACAGCAGGCCAAATTCAACGTCGGCCTGGCTGGCAATATCGGCCGCAGCCTTGCCTTGCAGATACTTGAGGATCCCAAGGACTACTACGTCATTGAACTTAGCAGTTTCCAGCTCGACAATATGTATGACTTCCGTGCCGACATAGCCGTGCTGATGAACATCACGCCCGACCACCTCGACCGCTACAATTTTGAGATGCAACGCTATGTGGACTCGAAGATGCGCATAATGCAGAACCAGAGACCTGACGACACATTCATCTATTGGGCACAAGATGAGCATATACCTACTGAGATAGAGAAGCGTCGCCACCACACCGCCCCTGCCACTACGCCGTCCTCGCAGCCAGAGCGCGAGGGACACCCCACCCTGCAGCCCTTCTACGACAAAGATTTTGCCCAGCTAGGTCTAAGCTTCTCGCAGATAGGCGTGCACAATCAACGCAATGCTCTCGCTGCATACCTTGCTGCCAAGAGTCTCGGCATCGACGAGCAGATTATCCGCCAGAGCCTTATCAGCTTCCCCGGTGTAGAGCATAGGCTGGAGCGCGTGGCTGTAAAAAACGGTGTTACCTACATCAATGATTCCAAGGCCACTAACGTTGATGCCTGCTACGTAGCCATGCAAGCCGTGGAGGCTCCCGTGGTGCTTATTGTCGGAGGCAAAGACAAAGGCAATGACTACAGCGTGCTCCATGACATAGTGGGCCGCAAGTGTCGCGCCATTGTCTATCTTGGAGCCGACAACACAAAACTGCATCAGGCGTTCGATCATCTGGGTATCCCTGTGGCCGACACTCACTCCATGGCCGACTGCGTGAAAGCCTGTTACGCTTTTGCTCGCGAAGGTGACACAGTGCTGCTAAGTCCCTGCTGCGCAAGCTTCGATCTGTTTCATAACATGGAAGACCGTGGCGAGCAGTTTAAGCAACAAGTTGAAAAATTAGAAGATGACTATACCTAACAATAAAGAAACAATAAAGAAATTCTTCAGCCTACGCGGAGACAAAACGCTCTGGGCCATATTCTTTATTCTTGTAGCCATCTCGCTGATTGAGGTCTATAGCGCTACGAGCACGCTTACCTATGCCAGTGGCAACATATACAAACCCATCATTGGCCATGCCATGAATCTATTGTTCGGTTTCTTCTGCATCTTCATTTTCCACAATATCCCCTGTCGCTGGTTTAAGTTCTGGATGCCCGCATGGGTAGTGTTCGTGGCCATGCTCATTTTCCTGCTAATCTTCGGCACAAAGGTCAACGACGGAGCGCGATGGATAGACATCATGGGCATCCACTTCCAGCCCTCCGAGTTTGCCAAAGGCTCCCTTGTGGTAATAGTTGCATTCATCCTGTCTGCCTACCAGACCAAGAAAGGCACCGACCGCCACGCCTTCAAATACATACTCATCATCACCTTCACGACATGCTTCCTCATCTTCCTTGAGAACTTCTCCACAGCAGGCATTCTCTTCTTTGTCGTTTTTCTGATGATGTACTTCGGTCGCATTCCTGGCAAGCAGCTCGGCAAACTATTGCTCGGTCTTCTCTTTGCTGTCATTGCCATAATTATATTAGCCAAAGTACTAACCACAGAAACCCTTGTGGAGAAAGTTCCAATGCTTCACCGCCTCACCAACTTCACCGCACGCATAGATCGATTCCTGGGCATGAATAAGGCCGAGGTGGACAGCACCAAGCAATTGCAGGCCAAAGACTTCGACATACGCAAGGAGCCGCAAGTCGGACATGCCCATATCGCCATTGCCAAGAGTAATATTATTGGCTGCGGGCCGGGCAACTCCAGAGAGCGTGACTTCTTGCCTCAGGCCTACTCTGACTTCATCTTCGCCATTATCATAGAGGAACTCGGCCTTTTGCCTGCCGCCATTATTGTGCTGCTCTACATTATGATACTTTTCCGAGCGAGTCGCATAGCCAACCGATGCAAGGGCTCCTTCCCTGCCTTCGTAATTCTAGGTCTCGCCATGCTTATTGTGGTGCAGGCGGCAGTAAATATGAGTGTAGCCGTAGGCCTTATCCCTGTCACTGGACAGCCTCTGCCTCTCATCTCGCGTGGCGGTAGCTCTATAATGGTTACCTCCATCTATCTCGGCATGATGATAAGTATCAGTCGTTTCGCCAAGAAGCGCCTACCCGAAGATAAGACTGCACCAGTAGAAGAACCTTCTGACGAAACCGCTCCCACTGTAATAAACGAAGAAGAATTTCAGAAGTAAGATATGAAACGCATCACCTTCCTCCTCTCGCTGCTGCTCTGTCTCACACTCAGTGCGAAGAAAGACAAGCAGACCCGCGTAGAGATGTTTACATCGAAGGGCACCATCGTGCTCAAACTCTACAACGAAACGCCCATCCACCGCGATAACTTCATTAAGCTTGTGAAAGAAGGCTATTTCAACGATCTCCTCTTTCACCGTGTTATTGAAGACTTTATGATACAGGGCGGCGACCCTGATTCGCGCGACGCAGCACCGGGCAAGCTCCTTGGCGAAGGAGACCCAGGATATACGCTGCCCGCCGAGATAAAATTCCCCCAAATATACCACAAGCGCGGAGTGCTTGCAGCTGCTCGCGAAGGCGATCAAACCAATCCTGAACGGCGCAGCAGCGGTAGCCAGTTCTATATTGTGTGGGGCAAGACCTTCAGTCGCGAAGAGATTGAAAAAATTGCCGCCCATGTGGAGCGCACTACCGGCTATATAATGCCTGAAGAGCTTAAGACTTACTACATGCACCACGGCGGAACCCCTCATCTTGACGGTGCCTACACAGTATTCGGCGAAGTTGTGAAAGGCATAGAAGTTGTCAACGCCATACAACAGGTGGCCACCGACCGCAACGACCGTCCTATTGCAGACATCAAGATTCTCAGCGCGAAAATCAAATAGTATGTTCGTCACCTCGCGCGCGATAGTACTAAATAAGGTGCGCCACAACGACAATACTGTCATTGCCACCCTATACACCGAAGCGCAAGGCACCGTCGTTTTCGCTGTGAAAAGAAGCAGCGGAGACAGAACTCCGAGCCGCAGTATTAAGGTGCAGCTCCTGCAGCCACTAACGCTACTCACTATAGAGTGGGATCACCATCCCACACGCCAACTGCAGCAGCCTAAAAATATCGAAGGAGCAAACATCTCATCGCTTCGTAATTTCGCAATTACAGACACTCTAATTGCCGAGGCTCTCTACCATGCACTAAAAGAAGAACACCAGGGCGATGTTTTCCCTTTTCTTCAATATAGCATGACGAATGACGGTGACAACATGGCCATTGTCCTGCTCATACAACTCGCCCGCCATCTAGGAATAGCTCCAGACGCCATTCCCTTCAAGGAGCAGAGTTTTTTCGACCTTCTTAACGCCGAGTACACAGTCACTCCGCCGCAGCACAAGTACTACCTCTACCCCTCTGATGCACAGCACATTCCCCTGATGCTACGCCTTACCTATCCCACCATGAGTCGCGTCCGCCTCACTCCTACGGAGCAGCACCGTATACTGCGTATCATCCTCACTTACTATCGGCTCCACATCCCCAATTTTCCGCAACTCCGTTCTCTGGAAATGCTACGCGACATGCTTTAAGCAATAAAAATATTAGCTAAAAGTTTTGTCATTATTAAAAAAAGCAGTAATTTTGCGCCGCTAAATCCGGGTGGACTCCTCTACCCGGGTATGAAAAGGCCCGTTCGTCTATCGGCTAGGACGAGAGATTTTCATTCTCTAAAGAGGAGTTCGACTCTCCTACGGGCTACTATATTCTACGGTATTAATAGTTAATTAACGATAATAGACACAAAGAAAAGATGGCAAATCACAATTCTTGCTTAAAGAGACTGCGTCAGACCAAGACTCGCACTGAGCACAACCGCTACTATGCCAAGACTATGCGCAATGCCGTACGCAAGTTGCGCGCTACCACCAATAAGGATGAGGCTGTGAAGCTGCTCCCGCTGGTGCAGAAGATGCTTGACAAGCTGGCTAAGACCAACATCATTCATGCCAACAAGGCTGCCAACCTCAAATCAAGCCTTGCCCTGCATGTCAACAAGCTGGCTTAAGCTATAGCTAATTTTTAGGACAAATATGAGAGACCACGCATTAATGCGCCTGGTCTTTTTTCGCTAATAAAAAATAGCATGAAAATCACTAACATTGATGACGTTGTAGTTCTTTTTGCCGGCGACTCTGGCGACGGAATGCAATTGGCAGGTAATATCTTCAGCACGGTTTCTGCCACTGCTGGCAACAGCATCAGCACGTTCCCCGACTATCCTGCCGACATCCGTGCCCCGCAAGGCAGCCTGACCGGCGTTAGCGGCTTTCAGGTGCATATCGGTGCCGAGCAGGTCTACACTCCTGGCGACAAGTGCGATGTGCT
>JAFZUB010000142.1 GCA_017618515.1 Bacteroidaceae bacterium | reverse complement strand
GTCAACCTGTGGAAAGGCTTTGACCAATTCGAACATCGCAGTGACATCAAGACATGGATTTACCGCGTGGCCCTCAACACATGCATCTCCATTGACAGGAAGAAGCGCCGTTCTGCTTCCGTACAACTGACAATGGATATCAACCTCTTCGAGGACCGCGACGAAGACACCCGCCAAGTGGACATGCTCCACAAGCGCATCTCCAAGCTACAGCCATTCGACAGGGCTATCGTCCTGCTTTGGCTTGAAAACCTAAACTACGAGGAAATAGGACAAATAGTCGGCATCACGACCAAGAATGTCAGCGTGCGTCTGTTCAGAATCAGAGAGCAACTCAAAAACATGCCTAACGATTAAAACACCATCCCATTATGAACACCAACGATTTTGAATTAGAGAATATGCGCCAGCAGATGGCCACCCTCAAAAGCAAACTGGAGCAGCAAGAGATAATCAACGACCGTCTCATACGTGACTCGCTCGGTCGCAAGTTGAGTAAAGTAAAGCGCCAAAAGTGGTTCAAGCTCGCATTTATACTTTTTGCAATGCTCTATGTGAGCGCCGTACTCTACTGGATAATCCATGTACCAACATGGTTCTGCATTGTCACCATGCTCTTCTTCGGCTATGCCGCCGTCTACGACTTCTACTATATGAACGGCATCAGCAACCGCGACATGTCTAAAGAGAAAATGCTCGACACCAGCCGCCGCGTGGAAAGGATGAAGAAGATGAACGCTCGCTGGCTGTGGTTCAGCATCCCCTTCGTAATCCTATGGGCTATATGCTTGGTATACCTCGTCATCCACAACGACAATGGTATGAACAAAGAGCAACTCGACGGTCTCATCTATGGATGCCCCATTGGACTTGTCATTGGACTTATCATCGGAGCCTTCGTCTATGTACGCCAGCAGCGTCAGGCACAGGCTATCATCGACCAGATAGAAGAATTCACCAGCGAGACGGAATAACATTCCCTCGCCTTACCAACAGATAAGAGCCACCCCGCACAACGCAGGATGGCTCTTTTTTATAATAAGCACTGTTCTTAGAGACCGAGCTGCTTTGCGCCCTTGTCAACAGCCTCCTTGATAGCGTCGGAACTTTTCTTTGCGCCCTCATTGATGGCGTCGGTGCCCTTCTTGGCAGCTTCGTTGATAGCCGACTTGGCAGCCTCGTTGGCACTGTTGACAACGTTCTTGCCCGCCTCCTTGGTAGCATCAACGGCAGCCTTGCCAGCTTCTTTTGCCTGGTCGGCAACGCCCTCCACGGCTTCCTGTGCATCGGTAGCAATCTGCTCAGCAGCGTCCACCACTGCATCCACGAGGCTAACGTTGAGGTCTTTCTCTGCCTTGGCAATTACCTCATCAATGTCGGTAACAGTCAACACCTTCAGCTGGTCTTCAGCCGTGAGGCCGTCGTGCCATGCCTTAATCTCTTGAGCGAGACTCTTGGCGGTAGCGGTGTCACCTGCCTGAACGGCCTGCTCCAACTGCTCGGCGTATGCCTGAGCCTGCTCTTCCACACTCTGTGTTTCCTGCTTGCTGCCGCATGCAGCGAAGAGGATGCCGACTAATGCGGCAAGAAAAATTTTCTTCATAGTTTTAACATTTAAAGGTTAATGATTATAGAAATTTCTAATTGTCTATCCAGTACTCTACATTCTTAATTTTCAGCTTATCGGGATCAAAGCGCGGCTCAACGCCCTGTTTTCTCTGCTTCTCATAATCACGGAGCGTACGCAGTGCTTTGGGCGCGAGCAAGAGAATGCCTACAATGTTTATCCACGCCATAATACCGACGCCTATGTCACCCACCGTCCACACTATGCCGCTGCCCACAAGTGCACCGCAGAACACCGTGCAGATAGTGCATGTACGCAATGTCCACACCACTATCGCCTCGCCGGTAGTAGCGTCCAGCAACATATCCTGGCGCTCCAGCTCGTCCAGTCGCTCAGGGTGTTTCTTATACACACGGCGTCGATAGCGATTGAAGAGATATACAATATTTGTCTCGGCATAGTAATAGTAGGCCATTATGGTGGTGAAGGCAAAGAAGAAGAGTGCGATGGACACTATCATATCGCCCACATTGTCGCCCATCAGCGTACTAAGGGCTTCTGCGGTATAGTACACGCCAGGCTCTCCCTCCGGTGCGCCGGGGTTCTGCTGTAGATAGGTGACCACAGCACCATCTGGTGTCTGCTGCACAGTGTCCACTATGTTGTAGGTCTTGCAAGCCAGAATCATTACGGCCGTAGCAGTGCACACAAGCAGTGTGTCGATATACACCGAGAAAGCCTGCACCAGTCCCTGCTTCACGGGATGGCTCACCTTGGCAGCAGCCGCAGCGATAGGGCCTGTTCCCTGTCCTGCCTCATTGCTGTATATGCCTCGCTTCACACCCCACGCTATGGTAGTGCCCAGCAAGGCACCGCCCACCTCGTTGACGCCCACGGCGCCACGCAGCATCTGCATAAACATATCAGGCACTATCTGCCAATGCACAGCCAGCACCACCAGCGAGAGAACGACATATATCACAGCCATCACGGGAGCCACCACCTGTGCCACACTGGCGATGCGCTTCACACCGCCTACAATGACCATTGCGATAAGCGCGCTCACCACCAGACCCATCACCCATACGTCCACGCCAAACGAGCGGAAGCACGACAGGGCGATGCCATTACATTGCACAGGAGGCAGAAGCACTCCGCAGGACAGTGCCGCCAGCACAGCAAAGGTGCAACCAAGCCACGGACTCTTCAGTCCATGCTCAATATAATAGGCAGGGCCACCGCGGAACTGGCCGTTATGGTTTTCCTTGTATATCTGCGCCAGCGTAGCCTCCACAAAGGCTGTGCCTGCACCAAAGAAAGCTATGACCCACATCCACACTATGGCTCCAGGGCCACCGAAGCCGATAGCCGTAGCCACGCCCACAATGTTGCCAGTGCCCACACGGCCTGACAATGCCATGGCAAAAGCCTGAAACGACGAAATGCCTACCTTGGAGTTTTTGTCTTTCTTCGCAACTTTGTCGCCCTTGAAGAGCAGTCGCGCCATCTCGCGGAAAAAGCGCACCTGCACAAAGCGGGTACGAAACGAGAAATACAGACCTGCCACCAGGCACAATGCCACCAATGCCGGGCTCCACACCCAGCCATACACGGTCTCCAGTGCCGTCGTCATCCATTGGCCTACATTCTGCATACGTGTCTATTTGATTACACTCGCAGCAACTTGCCGTATTTGTTTGACGGCGCACTATCAAGCAGTAGCATTATGGCAAGCAGCAGCAAACCGATATACGGCGAGATACCAATCTCCGAAGCAAAGAAAAATGGTACTATGCCCAGCAGTATCCACCATCCGCAGCGATTGGTGTCGTGCAGTCGGCGCACGGTGACACTGAGCAGCGGCAGCAGAATGAGCAGCAGATAGCCCATTATCAATAATGTGACAAAGAGGTGGCTCGACAGGCACGAGTGGATGAGGCGGTGCCAATATTCCTCCTCCGTCGGAGCGTCGGAAATAGTGATATAGTCGCGGCCTATGCTGGCGAAGAGCACGGCATAGAGCACTGTGCATACCAGCACGTTGAACGCGATGAAAGTCCAGAACTCGGAACGGCGCGAGCGTCCTTTGAAGTTGTCGCAGCGCGTAAACACTCGTTTCAGCGAGCGCAGCAGACTGCGCGCCGTCTCGTGATTGTCCTGAGCCATAGCCGCTTCGGCTTCCAGCTCCGCCAACTGCTCCTTGGTCTCGCTTAGGTCGCTCAGCTCATCCATAGCCTGACGACGCAGCGCCGAACGCTTCTGGCTGTCAAGTCGCTCGTTGGGGCATCCGCACTCAGGGCACGCAATCAGATTGCCCTCATACGGACATGCACATTCAGAACAGATTGTGGTCATGGTATCTTCTTTACATACAGATTAGTAACTGTAGAACGGAAGTCACCCGTGCTCTGCAACGGGAAGAAGAGCGTCTCGCTCATCCTCTTGTCCAGCACATAGATGCGTCCGTTTTTATCCTCAGCAAGCTTGCCGTTTATCAGCAGGCGCGTCGCCTTGTTGTCGCCCTCCACGGTCACGTCAACCTCCTCGCCGTCGTAAGGCGCAAAGTCAAAGCTGTAGAGGTAGCCGTCGCGCTCGTAGCCGAGGCGTCCCGTCACTGGGTCGGCGAGGTAGAACACGGCGTTGGGCGAGCTGAAGAGCACGGTGCCCTTGGCCTCCTTGGCAGCCTTGAGGTGGAAGCTCACGCTATAGTTGTAACCCGCCTCAATCACACCAAGACCGACGTTGTCTTGGTTGGGCTTCACAGTGGCAAGAGTGAGGGGTTGGTCGGGCAGTCGGCCCATCTCGTTCACTCCGGGAGCCTCGCTTATCTTATAGCGCAGCGCGTCAAACTCTGCGAACGACAGGGTAGTGTTCTTTCCCGTCCAGAACTTGGTGCTGAGCGTCTGAAGGGCAGGATAGGTGCGGTGGTGGATGTCCTTCACGCTGACACCGTTGCCGCAGATGTCGTTCCACACGGCAAACATACCACCCATGATGCGCTGGTCGTCGTAGTCGAACACCTTCTGGCGCACGATGTTGGGTGTCCACTCTTTGTAGAGTTTTTCAATATTGAGGTAGTCGTAGTAGTAGCCAGCCTTAGGCACGATGTATATAAGGCCGTCGGGCACACTGATGCCCTTATAGCCAAGGTTGAGCATCGAGTCGGGCTTCGCATAGCCGTTGTACCACAACGACATAATAACATTATCCACCTTCACAGGCGTCTTGCCATTGCAATGAGTAAGTGAGCCCCACAAGCATGCCTGCTTGCCGTAGCTCTCCACATATTTGATAAGGTGGTCAGTAAGCTCGCGAAACTTCTCCACCACAGCCTGGTCGGAGTTGTTATACTCGTCAGTACCAATATGCACCTTGGGACCGATGAACACGGGATCGTCACCCTCCAGATATTCCTTCCACAACGCGTCGAGGAAAGGAACTGTCTCGGGATTGGTGATGTCCAGATGGTCACGGCCGAAGCGCTCGCTGCCCAGCTCAGGCTTGTAGCGGGTAAATGCCAAGCTGTGGGCAGGGGCGTCAATCTCAGGGATTATCTCCACACCGCATCGCAAGCCCAGTCGTTGCAAGGCGCGAAACTCGTCCTTGGTGTAGT
>JAFZUB010000141.1 GCA_017618515.1 Bacteroidaceae bacterium | reverse complement strand
GGTCCTGAAATTTGGTGACGGGGCTAATAAGCATAATAGTGCGGTGGAGGTCGCGTAGTAGATGTGTGATGGCGTTGCGACTGAAGATAATATCGGACTCAAGGAGCAGAAAGCTATCGTCACCGATGATTTCGCGGCAGTTGTAGAGAGTGTACATGCTATTGGTCTCGGCATAGCGGGGACTGAAGACACATTCTATCTGAGGATAGCGGGTGGCGAGGGCTTCGTATGACTCTCGGTGGTAGCCTGTGCCGATAATGATACGTTGTATGCCGCAAGAGAGCAGTGTCTCTCTGGAACGTACGACCATAGGCATATCTCCTACTTTGATGAACCCCTTGGGCATGGTCTCGGTCATTGTCCCGAAGCGGGTGCCGAGTCCGGCAGCCATGATGACAGCTGTGCTAACCATTGTATGTAACTTTTATGTGGTGAGTGTCAAGAGCATCCTTCAACACGGCGAAGAATGCTCCGATGTCAGAGTCGTCGATGGCACCGAGGGCGCATAGTCGGAATGTGTCGGTGGTGCTTATCTTGCCGGGATAGATAGTGAATCCGCGCTCGTAGCAGTAGTCATGCACCTTGTCGAAGTCCCAGTTGGGGTCGTCGGGGTATTTCACCGACACGACAAGCCCCGACTGTATCTCGCGGCGGATAACATCGCGGAAGCCGAGCTCCGCCAGCCCTTTGTGGATGGCCTCGAACACGCGGCGGTGGCGGGCGAACTTGGTGGCTTCGCCCTCAGCCCAGTATTCCTTAATGGCCTGGATGGTAGAGTAGATGGTCTGCACGGGCGGTGTGAAGTGCATCTGGCCGGTCTTCTCAAAGTAGTCGTACTGCAGGAATAGGTTGCAGTAGTAGGAGCGCTTGGGATAGTCCTTCGATCTTATGATCTCGGCTGTGCGGCCTATGACAAAGGAGAGCCCAGTCATTGCCATTAGCCCCTTCTGGGCGGAGGCCATGCAGAAATCCACGTTGTCTTTCATCACATCCAGCGGTATCATGCCAAGCGACGAGGTTGTGTCGCACACGAAGACGGCCCCGTGCCGATGGGCCAGTGCGCCAATCTCGCGAATAGGATTGAGCACGCCGGTGCCTGTCTCGTGGTGGGTGGTATAGACCACGGCCACGTCTGGATTGTCTTTCAGCGTCTGCTCCACAGCGGCGAGGTCGGGCACATCAAAGACCGAGGACTTGAGGTCGATATGCGGCATCCCGTAGTACTGGCACACCTCTACGGCGCGGGTGCTGTAAGCGCCGTTGTTGACAACGAGCACCTTCTTTCCTTCCGGCAGCAGCGAGTTGAGGCAGATGTCGATGTTGATTGTCCCCGAGCCGGTGAAGAGCACTGATGTGTAGTCGGCGGGGGTGCCGTGTACTATCTTGACAAGGTCCTCGCGCAGTCCTTTCATCATGTCGGCAAACTCGCGTTCACGCGGACAGATGTCGGGCACCACCTGCGCCATCTTCACCGTGTCGGTGGTGGTGGCGGGGCCAGGGTTGAGCAATATGTTACGTTTTATGTTCATAATGTGATTGTTTTATTAGTCAACGGCAAAATGGCGATACTGTCTGAGGTAGAAAACAAGACCAAGTACGCACCATATACCAAACATGCAATAGCTCTGCCAGCAGAAATTGACTCCGTCCAGCCCGCGGATGGGAATCAGCTGCAAGACGATGAAACACAGAGACAGCATCGCGCCGAGAGTGGCCAGACACTTGTAGCGGAAGCGCCCGTCGCCGTCTCTGTTCATCGTTACGATGGTGCTTGCACAGGTGAAGAAGAAACCAATGGAGGCCCCGATGGAGCTCATATCCACAAACCACCCCAAAGCCTCGCGCCCTAATACGGGGCCGCTGAGCGAAATGAGAATGCAGAAAAGCATAGCACTGACCGGAGTGCCGTATTTGGGACTGACATGGTCGAAAACCTTAGGCAGGAAACCGTCACGGGCCATGGCGTACATCAAGCGGCTGCTTGCCAGATAGAAACCCATGATGCCAGAGAGCACGGCGCATGACACCGCAATTCCGACCAGCACCTTGCCATACACGCCCAGCATCCCTTCAGCAGCCACCATCAGCACCCATTCGCCGGACATCACGCGGTCAGGCCAGTTTGTAACTGCGATGGCCGCTATCGTATTGTTGGCGATATAGACAAAGGTGCCAAACAGGATGGCCACGCCCATAATCATCATCACCTTGGAGTGGCGGAAGTTGAACTCCTCCGCCGCTTGTGGGATTGTTTCAAAGCCCACGAAGGCCCACGGGGCGATGGCGAAGGTCGCCATCACAGCAGACAGCATTCCCTGCGGACCTATCTTGGCATAGGCTGCCAGCCTGTCGCCGGTAACGCCGTCTTGCAGTGCTGCGAGCCTGTCAAAGCCCCAGCCTAGTTGAACATTATCCCAAGAAGCGGCGGGGCTGAACAGGGCGGCAACCGTCAGGGTGAACACGGAAGCCGCAAGCATGGCGGTCAGCGCAACCTGCACGAAACCGGCTTTCTTGACGCCTACAATGTTCAGCCACCCGAAAAGGACAAGAATTCCGGATGCAAAGAATACCTCACCCGCCCAGACATCAAAACCTGCCACGCTGTAATGGAAACCCCATTTGAGGATGTCCAGGGGGCCGTCCAAGCCGTCCACAATCAGTCCTATGGCAGTGGAGTTCATGGGAACGTTGGTCAGATAGGCAGCGACAAGAAACCACCCGCAGATGTAGGCCAGCGAGCGGCCGAAGCATTTCCGCGTGTAGTTGAATTCGCCGCCCGCCTTCGGATTCTTGGGCACCATGTATGCGTACGAGTAGGCAATGATGAACATTACCAACGCGCCGAGCAGCATTGCGATGGCAGTGCCATAGACTCCGGAGTTAGGCAAGAATTTCTTGCCCGGGTTGACAAATGCACCCCACCCGATAATGCAGCCGAAGGCGATGGCCCATACGTGCATAGGGGAGAGCTGTCGCTTTAGTCCCGTCTTCTGTTCAGGTCCGTTCATCTGCCTTTTTTAATGCCGTTTAGGAAGGCCATCAGGGCCTCTTTGTTCTGAATGGGAGTGGTGGTGGGGCGACCGAGGTCCTTGCGGTTGCCCTTTTTGACGCGGACTTGTAGCAAGATAGGCCCGCTCTGGCCATCTACCTCGGCGAGGGCGGCGTTCAGCTCTTCTGCGGTGCTGACATCATGTACGGCAGTGTAGCCTACGGCCTTGGCTATGGCGGGCAGATCGATGGCCAGTCCCACGGTGGGCTGGCCGCCCACGGAGTCGTGTGCGCCGTTATTGAACACCACGTGGATATAGTTGGCAGCCTTCTTGGAGGCGACAATGGCCATCGAGCCCATGTGCATGATGCTTGCTCCATCTCCGTCGAAGCACCACACGCGGCGGTCGGTCTTTTCCAGCGCGATACCCAGGGCGATCTGGCTGGCGTGGCCCATCGAGCCGACGGTCAGGAAGTCGCGCTCGTGCCCCTCACCCTTGCCGACGCGGTACTCAAAGAGCTCGCGGCTTATCATGCCGGTGGTGCTGACAATCACATCCTTCTCGCCCAATGCGGCAGCCACAGCCTGGATGGCCTCCTCGCGGGCAAGGGGCAAATCGTTGGTCACTAAGTTTTGCAGCGTGTAGCCATCGAAAGTGTCTTTCTCTATCACGAGCGCGTAGGCCTCCTTGGTGGCGGTCATCCGCTCCACAGCCTGACTAATCTGCACGGCGGCCTCCGTTTTGTCCTTGCTGAGCACAGTGTAGGGGACACCCATTGTGTCGAGCAGGGCAAGCGTCACCTTTCCCTGCTTCACGTGCTGCGGCTCGTCGTGAACGCCGGGCCTGCCGCGCCAGCCAATCACCAGCAGCACGGGTATGTTGTACACATCTTTGTCTGTGAGCGATGCCAGTGGGTTGATAATGTTCCCTTCGCCGGAGTTCTGCATATAAACCACGGGTATCTCACCAGTGGCAAGGTAGTGGCCTGCGGCAAGCCCCATCGCACCGCCCTCGTTGGCCGCGATGATGTTGTGTTTGTCATCGGCGTGGTCGGTGATGTATGCGCAGAGGTTTTTGAGCAGCGAGTCGGGCACACCGGCATAGAAGGTGATGCCGTATTTCGCCAACGTGTCGTAGAAGAATTGCGGCCTTATCATTTTGTTCCGGGTATGAGTTCCAGTATTTCCTTTATCGGCATACAGATGGGGTTGGCCTCCAGCGAGCGCTCGTTCTCCAGAATTGTCTCGGCGCACTTCTGCATGGCAGGATAGGCGGCGCGCAGCATGTGGTTGGCGTAAATTACGATGTTTACGCCCCACTCGCGCAGTTCGTCTTCCTTTATATGATTATAGGTGGTGGGCACTACCACGATAGGCACGGCGGCATGCTTTTGACGGAAGCGGAGGCAAAACTCCTTGATGTCGCTGCCGCTCTTCTCCTTGCTGTGAATCATTATACCGTCGGCACCGGCGTCAACGTAGGCAAAGGTGCGCTCCAGCGCGTCCTCCACTGGCTTGCCTGCGATGAGGCTCTCGCAGCGGGCGATAATCATGAAGTCCTTAGTCACCTGCGCCTCCTTGCCCATGCGTATCTTGTGACAGAAGTTCTCAATGGTGTCCTGCGTCTGGATAGCCTCGGTGCCGAAGAGCGAGTTCTTCTTAAGTCCCACTTTATCCTCTATTATGATGGCGGAGATGCCGTTACGCTCCAGCGTGCGGACGGTGAACTGGAAATGCTCAGGTTTGCCACCCGTATCACCATCATAGATGATGGGTTTAGTGGTACACTCCAGGATATTGGTGAGGTCCTGCATACGTGTAGTGAGGTCCACGGCCTCTATGTCGGGCTTGCCCTTGGAAGTGGAATCGGTGAGAGAGCTCGACCACATGCCATCGAAGCTGTTGGTCTTAAGGCCTTTCTCTACTTGTGTATTCTCGATAATCAGTCCACTGAGACCGTCATGAGCCTCCATGATGCGCACGATAGGCTTGGCGGCAATCAGTCGGCGTAGTGACTTGAGCCGCACGTCAGGTGTAGTGCCGATAGCTTTGATTTCCTTGTCGAGCGAAGAGGAATTGATACCCTTGGTATAGGGAATCTCTATAACTTCGCCGCCAAGTTCCTTCATCACCTCGAAGACCTCGGCGCGCAGTTCTTGTTCGCTGCCTTCCTTCCAGTCATCTCCGTGGATGATATAATCGGGCTTGTACTTGCGTAGGTTGGGTACGTAGCTCCAATCGTCCTGCGGCACTACGGAGGTAACGCCTTGTATGTGCTCCACTACGTTCTTGCGTTGCTCGTAGGTCATGTAGGGCAGGCGCCGTTTAGTGGCAATGGCTTTGTCGGTGAACAGGCCGATCATCAGGTCGCCATGTTTGGCGCCCTCGCTGATGATATTGATAAGGCCTGGGTGCATGATGTCGCCAATCATGCCGAGGTAAACTGTCTTGCTCATGTTATCTTTATTTCTAATTTTAAGCCTCTAACTAATCACTCCAAACTAGTAACTCTTAATTACATCTTCAGCCTTTTCCACGCAGAGCTGCGAGAGCCTTCAGCACCTCAGGCGGTACCTCGCGGTAGGGCGTATCGAAGTCGAGGTAATAGAAGCAGTGCTGCACTTGCTTGTCCTTAGGTGGGGGTGTCATGTAGTCATTATACAGATGGGTAAGGTAGCCATCAAAGTCCTCCACTCCGCATAGCTGCAGTTGCTCAAACTCATAAGTCTTTGCCTGTCCCAAGATTGCCTTGGGCATGATGCCGCGCTCGTAGAAATCGTGATCAATCACCATGTCGCTCGTCTCGTAGTCGTAGGTCTGCATGATGCGGTTTACTTTGTCCTGCAGCCATTTCAGAGAGAAGGTCTTATGTAGTAGAAGGGGTAGCCATGCCTTTGGGCCATGCCCGTGCTTGTAGGGGTCACGCCCACGCAAAAACAGCAGATGCCGCCATAGCCTGTAGGTCTTCATGTGCTTACGCTGCGCCTTTGGGTCAGCCGACATGCCGTCAATGGGGAAAATGTCGATATAGATACCTTCTAGAAACATAAAGTCGGGGCGTTCCACCACCGTAGTGCTGTTGTCAATAATCTTGGCGAAGGGGTAGGGGTAGTCGGGGCGGTTA
Organism: Bacteroidaceae bacterium; assembly: GCA_017618515.1. The sequence continues at coordinate 17,558 of JAFZUB010000141.1, read as the reverse complement.
TGTGGAGCAATAATCTCCATTGGGTCGGGTAGCCATTCGTGGCAGTGTTTCATCAACACCTCATAGTCGGGGCGCGGCATACAGATATCTACGTCGTCGTCCCACTCAATGAATCCTTTGTTGCGTACTGCCCCCAGCATTGTTCCCGCGCATAGATAGTAACGCAGTCGGTGCTCCCTGCATACGTTGTCAATGCATTGCAATACTGGTAGCAGCTTCAGCTGCAGCATACGGATATCATATTTTGCTTCAGTAATTAGTCGCATAGCAGTTCCTTGTACAGTTGAAGATATGCTTCAATATGTTTGTCGTAGCTGAACAGTGCGGCATGCTGCTTGAGATGCTCCACATATTCCGGCGAGGGAGTGAAAGTGGCAAGCTCCTCCTTGACACGCTCGGCCATCTCATCGGGCTTCAGTGTGGGCCACACGTAAGCACAGTCACCACATATTTCGGGCAAGCATGTGCAGTTCGCAATGAAGACAGGCTTGCCAAACTGCATCGCCTCTATGGCTGGCAGCCCGAAGCCTTCTCCCTGGCTGGCAAAGAAGAAAGCTTCGCAGTGACGGTAAAGCCACACTTTTTCCTCGGCACTTATCTTGCCGCACAGGTAGGCGTTCTTTGTGGGGAGTTGGCTGATATGCTTGCGCACTTTCTTGGCATAGCCGAAATGATCGTCGCCACATATGTAGAGGTCATGGTCAGGAAAATGGCGCATCATGTCCACCAGTAGGTGAAAATTCTTCTTGGCGCGAATCTGACCGATGGCAAAGAAGAAAGAACGTCTCGTGGCAAAGACAGGCCGTTCTTCTGGCTGCTCTACGATGTTCTCCACGCCGTTGTAAATAACTCTCACGGGCTTGCCCCTCATGTTGAACACCCGCTCTACTTGTCTCTTCACAAACTGGGATATGCACGTCACAGCGTCAGCCTCATTGAAGGCGTGCTGCAGGCGTATTCTGTGTTTCAGCTGGCGAATCCAGTTCTTCTCTGTAAGGAAGTTGAGATCGTGAACCGTAAGGATAAACTTCTGGCACTTGCCTCTCTTGCGCTTTATCTGCTGTTGGTTGATGGAGTGCCACAGGTCCACAGTGGGCAGCCCCTTGTGGTGGTATTTATGATATTTATGGCGGATATTTGTCGTTTCTACTCCTGGCCTGCAGTCTGCCTTGTAGCCCTCGGGCAGTAAGAAATGGAACGACAGAGTTTCATCGTCCACTGCCTGATAACGATGGTAATAATTCTGGGCAATCTGTCCGAACCCGCTTGTCGGATTGCCGATGTCGCACAGGTCTAGCAATACAGTCCTTTTTCCCATACCACAAAGGTATGATTTTCTTGAGGCATGACAAAGAATTTAGTGGAAAAATCATAAAAAAACCTTATAATTATCGCTATGTAAAAGAAAATCTGTAATTTTGTATTCGTCATACGTAACTCCTCGTTCAATGAATTTCCTTGTAATCAGGTTTCGGCAGATGGGCGACGCTATATTGGCTACTTCGCTGCTCAATACCTTGCGTTGCAACTTCCCTGATGCACAAATCCATTTTGTACTAAACGAGCGGATTGCCCCTCTCTTTGTGGGTCATCCCTCTATTGACCGATGCATAACCTTTACTGACGAGGAATGTCATAGCACTTTTACCTACTTGCGCAAGGTGTGGCGCGTTGTCCATGCTGTCCATTACGACGCCATCATCGACATGCGTAGCACGCTCAACACCATGCCTTTCTCCCTCTTCTCCCGTTCCACCAAGTATCGAATTGGCGTCGATAAAGGATACACCAAGATAGCCTACAGCCATACTATCCCCACTTGTGGCGACAAATATTCTATGGTTGAGTACAACACCCTCTATGCCCAACCCCTACAGGAGTTGCACCCCATAGAACCCGTCTACGACTTCTCCTTGCCTGTCACCGAGCAGGAGCGCCAGTCGTGCGCTGCTTACCTTACCGCCCAGGGAGTTGACCTAAGCCGTCCCGTGATGCTAGCCAATGTTACTGCCAAACTCGCCTCCAAGGAATGGATGGAGGATAGGACGTTGTGGGTGTTCAACCGCTTCCTGGAGCACTACCATGACTATCAGATTATCTTTAACTATCCTCCCGGGCGGGAAGAAGAGAAAGTGCGGCGTATTTATGAAAAGATGGGACGGCCGCATCAGGTGTTCATTGACGTACAGAGTCACTCCCTCAGGGAGCTGGTGGCCATGGTCAGCTACATGACCGTCTTCTTTGGCAATGAGGGAGGGGCCCGCCATATCGCCCAGGCCGTCGGATGCCCCACGCTGGCTATCTGTGCACCTGAGAACAGCAAGCACGTATGGATACCTCAGACCACCGTGCTGGCAGAAGGCATCTCGCCTCTTGACACGCTGTCCCTCCACCATCTCACTGAGCAAGCATATCACCAACTCACTCGTGAAGAGAAGTATAGTCTCCTGACTCAAGAATATGTTTGGCAGCGACTGCAAACATTCATTGGAAAATTGTAGGGGGATAAGAACAATCTGTGTTGCACAAAATAGCCGTTTAGGCTATGAGAGTGCAGCACAGATTGTGTTTTTTGCAGAGAGCGTACGAATTTTCTCTGAGCTCCTTTCTTTACCGCGAGATCTGCATTCTTTAAAAAGCTCCGACGGTTTCTTTTTATCTATTCGCGCTCTGCGCGCTTGCGCTGCATGTGGTCGAGGATAATCTTGCGCATGCGGATGCTCTTGGGCGTTACCTCTACATATTCGTCGCCCTTGATATACTCCAGCGCCTCCTCCAGACTGAACTCCACGGGGGGGATAATATGGGCCTTCTCGTCGGTGCCGCTGGCGCGCACATTGGTGAGCTGCTTCGACTTCGTCACGTTGACCACGAGGTCTATTTCGTGTACGTGTTCGCCGACCACCTGTCCTCCATACACTTCGTCCTGCGGATGGATGAAGAATCGGCCACGGTCTTGCAGCTTGTCGAGTGCGTAGGCAAAGGCTGTGCCGCTCTCCAGAGCTACGATGGAGCCGTTGACGCGTCGCGCGATGTCACCCTTGTAGGGTTGGTAGCCCTTGTAGCGGTGCGCCATGATGGCTTCGCCTTGCGATGCAGTGAGGATATTGGTGCGGAGGCCGATGATGCCGCGCGAGGGGATATCAAAGGTGATGGTCACGCGGTCCTCTTGACTCTCCATGGCTGTCATCTCGCCCTTGCGGCGGGTGATCATGTCGATTATCTTGCTGCTGAACTCCTCAGGCACATTGATGGTGAGCTCCTCTACGGGTTCGCACTTCTGACCGTCTATCTCTTTGTAGATTACCTGCGGCTGACCTACTTGTAGCTCATAGCCTTCGCGTCTCATCGTCTCGATGAGCACACTGAGGTGCAGCACTCCGCGGCCCGACACGGTCCAGCTGTCGAAGTTGTCGGTCTTATCGACCTTGAGGGCGAGGTTCTTCTGCAATTCTTTCATCAGTCGTTCCTCTATCTGGCGACTGGTGCAATACTTTCCCTCCTTGCCGAAGAAGGGCGAGTTGTTGATAGTGAAGAGCATCGACATGGTGGGTTCGTCGATGGTGATGGGTGGCATTGGCTCGGGGTTCTCAAAGTCACAGATGGTGTCGCCTATCTCAAAGTTCTCCAGTCCGATGATGGAGCAGATGTCGCCACACGGCACCTCAGCGGTGCGGACATGGCTCATGCCCTCAAAGGTGTGGAGTTCTTTTATCTTTGTCTTCTCCATCGTGCCGTCGCGGTGGGCGATGGTGATATTCTCTCCCTCACGCACGGTGCCCCTGTTGACACGGCCCACAGCTATGCGGCCTGTGTAGTTGGAATAGTCGAGCGAGGTGATGAGCATCTGCGTGGTGCCCTCGTTGTGCTTGGGTGCAGGGATGACCTCTATTATCTTGTTGAGCAGGTAGCTGATGTCGTCGGTGGGATTGTTGTAGTCGGCGCCCATCCAGCCTTGCTTGGCAGAGCCATAGACTACAGGAAAATCGAGCTGGTCCTCTGTGGCGCCGAGCGAGAACATGAGATCGAAGACCATCTCATACACCTCCTCGGGGCGACAGTTGGGCTTGTCCACCTTGTTGACGACCACGATAGGTTTGAGGCCTATCTGCAAAGCCTTCTCTAGCACGAAGCGTGTCTGCGGCATGGGGCCTTCAAAGGCATCTACCAGCAGCAGGCAGCCGTCGGCCATGTTGAGCACGCGCTCCACTTCGCCGCCAAAGTCAGAGTGCCCCGGGGTGTCGATGATGTTGATTTTTACCCCGTTGTAGGTGATGCTGACGTTCTTGGAGAGGATGGTGATGCCGCGCTCACGCTCGAGGTCGTTGTTGTCTAGGATAAGACTGCCCGTGGGTTGGTTATTTCTAAAGAGGTTGCCGGCCAGCAACATCTTATCGACCAGCGTCGTCTTGCCGTGGTCCACGTGAGCTATGATTGCTATGTTTCTGATTTCGGACATGTGTCAATTCTCAATTTTCAATGTTCAATGTCTTAGAGGGGGTCAGAAAGCCGCACCCTCCGTAATAACTATGAAGGATGCGGCTTTGCTTTAGCAGTCGGTCATCAAAAAGAAAGGTTTACTTACGCAAGCCAAGCTTCTTGACAATCTCACGATAGCGGGTAATGTCCTTACTCTTCAGATAGTTGAGCAGGGCGCGGCGCTTGCCTACCAGCTTCGTTAAGGCCCTTTCGGTACTATGATCTTTACGGTTGGCCTTCATGTGTTCCGTCAAGTGGGAAATACGGTAAGAGAACAATGCCACCTGAGCTTCGGGTGAGCCGGTGTCAGTGTTGGACGCGCCGTATTGTCCAAAGATCTCCTTCTTCTTTTCAGAATCTAAGTACATAATATTGATAAAATTGGTTGTTTTGGTGCCCACATTTCTGTAAGCGGGTGCAAAGGTAGATAATTTTCATGAAATCGCCCAATATTTTGCGTTTTTTTTTGAATTGTGTTATCGCATTATGCGTGTTTGGCTGTTTTTTGCTATCTTTGCAGACAAATATAAATATATATAAGGTGTATGATTAGGTTAATACATACCATTCTGCTTGTCGCAGCTCTGCTACTTAGCGCTGCCGCCGTGGCCCAGACTCAGGTTATCCGCCTTTTTAGCGGGGGCGACAAGTGTGCCGAACTAACGTTTAAGGTCACTGGCGAGGGCACTGTGCATGTTGACTGGGGCAACGGCGTTGAGGGCGATTACAGCAACGGCATGCTGGCCGGCAAGTGCTCCACCGACACGGTGACTATCACTATGCCCGCCACCATCACAGGCTTCGACTGCGAGGGCTACTGCATTAAGTGGCTCGATGTTAGTGGCGCACCCAATCTGGTGAGCCTCAACTGTGCCGACAACCGACTGGTGGCCCTAAATGTGGATGAGCTTGCACAGCTTGATGAGCTCAATTGCAGCGGCAATGAGATAGACAAGCTCTCCACGACCCACAACGGACAGTTGCGCTATCTGGATTGTGCCGAGAACTTCATCGACGCTCTCGACGTTAGCGCCAATCCGCTGCTGGAGGTGCTTAGTTGCTCGGGCAACCGACTGACTTCGCTCAACGTGGGGCAGAACAATGCCCTGCGCGGACTATGGGCCGCCTACAATGCCGTGGGTAGCGTCGACCTCAGCCTATGTCCCGACATCAACTCGGTGATGCTGAGCCATTGCGCCCTGCGTAGTGTGGGCATGAATGCGCCGGCTGCATTGCAGGACCTCTGGCTAGACAACAACACTCTTACCACTCTCGACCTCAAAGGCACCAATGCCTTGGTCACCGCCAACGTGAGCAACAACACTCTGGAGTCGCTTGACCTGCGCAACTTCTCCACCAAGACAACGATTTACCTCTTTGATTGCAGCAACAACAGCCTGCCCTTCTCCTCATTCTATCCCGACGCCAAGGTCGAGCACTATGTCTGCGGACTGCAACAGAATATCTGGTGCGGCTACGACTCATTGGTCATCGGGGAACTGACGGACTTCGCGGAGCTGGTAACCAACGCGGGTGGCACCCGCAGCGGTGTGCTGACAGCCTACGATGCTAGCACCGACGATGAGCTGCTGAAGGGTAGCACCGGTTCCGACTACCAGTATCTGATTGGCCGCGTCCGCTTCTGGCACGAGATCGACAGCGTGTATTTCACTGTGACGGCCAGCAAGTATCCCGACCTTGAGATTCGCACCAACTCCTTCGTGGTTTATGACCCCGAAGCTACAGGAATCCACGATTCAATGCTCAATTCTCAATGTCCAATTCTCAATGACCAATGCTACGACCTCTCTGGTCGCCAACTCAGTAGTCCCCCCAAAAACCAGATATACATTCGCAATCGCAAGAAAGTCCTCAATCGATAATTAAACCGAATCGTCTCTGCTAAAATTCAGAATAACATGAAGAAGATACTCCTCTTTGCCCTAATCCTCAATTTTCAATTTCCAATTTCCAATCTGATTAACGCTCAGAGCACTATCGCCGAGAGCACCAATCGTGTCATTGTTCCCATTACCGCGGGGCGCAATATCCCTTATATGGCCTTCAGTGGCACACTGCGCGTGGAGGCTAGCACCGAGTACTCGGTTAGCGTTGAGGCTGACTGGCTGACGGTGGAGAAGATCGCCGAAGGACTGCGCTTCAAGGCTACCGCCAACTTAGGTGAGGAGCCGCGCTCGGCAGTCATCACACTTACCTCTGCCGACGGTAAGCACACGCGCACTGTTACCATCAACCAAGACTCGGAGAACTTCGCCAACAACCCCGACGGCAAGGCGCGCATGGCACTGCAGAAGATGTCGCTCGCCGACAAGGTGAATCTGATAGTGGGAGAGAACTCGTTCTATACCAGCGCCATCAATAGTATAGGACTGCCCCGACTCTTCATGAGCGACGGCCCGCAGGGCGTGCGTACTGACAAGAAGAGCACGGCCTATCCTACTACTGTGGTGCTCGCCTCCACATGGAACAAGGACCTGGCTTACGATTATGGCCGCGCACTGGGTCGCGACAGCCGCGCTCGCGGCATACAGTTCATCCTCGGTCCGGGCGTGAATATCTGTCGCTCACCGCGCAATGGCCGCAACTTCGAGTATATGGGCGAAGACCCGTGGCTCACCTCGCAGATGGCGTGCGGCTATATCAAGGGCGTGCAGAGCAACCCGGGCGTGATATGCATGATGAAGCATTTCGCTGCCAACTTCATGGAGTATGGCCGCCTCAGCACCAGCTCCGATGTTGACGAGCGTACGTTGCAGGAGATTTACCTGCCGGCATTCCGCCGTGCAGCACAGGATGCTAAAGTGGGTTCCATCATGTCGGGCTACAACCTGGTCAACGGAGTGTATTGCTGCGAGGATAGCGTGCTGATGCAGAATATCCTGCGTGGGCAGTGGCACTACCCCTTTATGACCGTCAGCGACTGGGGCGCTCCCTACTACGCCAAGGGCAGCGGATGGAACGACAATCATGTGCTCGACCTCCTCGACCATGGCGTGGACCACGAGGCTGCCACTCCCGGTTATTATCAGATAAAGTTCGCCGATGTGCAGCAATATATCCTCGAGGGTAAACTGAAGGAGGAAAAGATAGACCAGAAGGTACTCGACATCCTGCGCACCATCTACTATTTCCATCTTGACGAATATATCGATGCCGACAAGACCATCGCTCTTGATAATGCGGATAATGCCGAGGTGGCATACCGCACGGCAGCCGAGGGTATCGTGCTGCTGCAGAACGAAGACAATTTCCTGCCTCTGGATGCCACTACCATAAAGAAGGTCGGTGTCATCGGCCACAATGCCGAGGGTTACATCGCGGGCTCGGGCAGTGGACTCGTGTCACCGTTTCATTATGTCTCTGCACTGCAGGGTCTTGAGACCGTGGGCAAAGCCAAGGGCGTGGAGGTACAGCTCATCGACTTCAGCGACGCCGAACCTATAGCCAACAAGAATGGCAAGGTATATTTCTATACTGACGAAAACTGCACCACTCCGGGATGGAGTGCCGACTACTATAAGAATAAAACTGCCTCCGGCACCGTTTACGCTAGTCGCGTGGATCAGGTGATTGAGAATCCTTGGGAGTCCAAACCGGTCAGCGGACTCGGCGACAGCAACTTCTCAGCAGTATGGACGGCTTATTTCAAGTGCTCCTACACTGGCAAATATACCTTCGCTTATACTGCTGACGATGGCATGGACTTCTCTCTTGACGGTGCTAAGATTATCGACGATTGGAATGATAATGCTGAGCATACCAAGACGGCTACGCAGAACCTCGAGGCTGGCCAGGTCTATAAGATCGTGGCTCGCTACTATCAGGCTGGCGGCGGAGCTGTGGCCAAGCTTGCCATAAGCAGCGACAATCCCAACTATAAGACAGAGCAGACCGCCCTGCTCAACAGCCTCGATGCTATCATCGTCTGTGAGGGTTTCGACGGCAAACTGGAGGGTGAGAATATCGACCGCACCTTTAGTCTGCCCTCCGAGCGTCAGCAGATGATTACTACCGCTGTACGCACTGGCGTTCCTGTCGTAGTGGTGCTCAATAGCGGAGGCGCAGTCAATATGAGTTCGTGGATTTATAGCGTTGAGAGCGTTCTCTGGGCCGGCTATCCGGGACAAGAGGGTGGCACGGCTCTCGCCGACATCATTTTCGGCAATGTCAACCCCAGCGGCAAACTGCCCATGACCTTCGAGCGAGTGGAGAGCGACAATCCCACCTATAATTATTATAAGGCTACTAATAAGCGCGTGCAGTTCAAGGAAGGAATCTACGTCGGTTACCGCGGTTTCCAGAAGAACAACAAGACTCCGCTCTTCCCCTTCGGCTTTGGTATGAGCTACACCACGTTCGAGGTCTCCGACCTTCAAGCTACGGCAGGTTCTGCCACCGTTACAGTTCGCAATACTGGCACCCGCGCTGGTAGCGAGGTAGTGCAGATATATGTAGGCCCGACCGACCAGACTACTATCGACCGCCCCGCGAAGGAATTGCGCGGCTTTGCCAAGGTCAGCCTTGAGCCAGGCGAGAGCAAGACCGTGGAGATAGCTATCGATGACCACGCCTACAGCTACTTCGACGTGGAGACGCACGCCTTCCGTCAGCTGCCCGGCACCTACAATGTCTTCGCAGGCACTAGCTCCGAAGACCTTCCCCTCTCAACCCAAATCACCATAGAATAAAAAATAAGATCGTGAAACGTTTAATAATCCTCTTCTTCGCCATTGCTGCCATATCAACTGGCTATGCAAAAAAAGTCAAGGTGACCATCGACGGCACAGTGTCACCAAGCCAAACCAAACTGTACCTCATCATCAATGAGGACACCGCAAACGCCAAGCTTCTTCCCATAACCGATGGCAAGTTCTCGACAACGGTGCAGGTAGAACGCGATGCTTTCATCCGACTCCACGACTGGAAGCAATGGCCGGAGCGCAGTGTATTCGTGCTTATCCCCGATAGCAAGCACATTACCATCGACTGGAACAGGGGAACCATCACAGGTTCGCCCATGTCGCAGAAGCTGCAGGCCACTTGCAGGGAAATCAGGGATGCCAGCCCTGAAGGCTTCCACATCGATGTGTTCAGCGACGACCCCGAGGTGCGCCGCCAGGCTTACCGCGATGCCGAAGCCGTGCGCGCTAGTATGCTCCAGAACCAGAAAAATATAGCCCGCGAGGTGCTCTTCGACAATAAAAACAGCATCATCTCTGTATGGATTGCCTACTGCTTCCCCCAACTCTTCGAAGGGGAGCTTGAGGGCGCCATCAAATACATGAAGCCCAAATGGATCAACCATCCCATCATGCTGAAGAAGAAATAGGAATATTAAATTAGTTAATCGTAAATATTATGTCAAAGTTTAAATTATCTATCATCGTATGTCTCGCCATGCTGCTGGCGGGCTGCACATTCAATGGCGGTGGCAGCACCTCTACCAATACTAACGGTAACTCAAACGGTAGTTCAAACGGGGGAGGCATCCTAGGCGGCATCATTGGAGCTGTCACGCAAGGCGACGCTGTTGCTAATATCCTCTACGACGTGATTGGTGCGACAAAACTGTCGCAGAAAGACATCATCGGCACATGGAACTATCGCGGCCCAGGTGTGGCCTTTACCACTGAGAAACTGCTGGCTAAGGCTGGTGGCGAAGTGGCTGCTGCCAAGGCACGCGAGGAGCTGGAGGGGCCCTTCCAAAGCATAGGCGTCAATAGTACAAATACCTACTTCACGTTCAAAGAAGACAACACATTCGAAGGGAAGGTGGACGGCCAGACTGTCAGTGGCAGTTACACCTACAATCCCGAGACTAGTGCTGTGCAGCTCAAGATGCTGCTCTTCTCCACCACGGGCTATCTCACCCGTAATGCGAAGGGCATCAGCCTGCTCTTTGAGTCGAAGAAACTCCTCCAGGCCCTGCAGTTCGTTAGCGCCATTAGTGGCGATTCCACATTGGGCACCATCGGTGAACTCAGCAAAAACTACGACGGCATCCGCATGGGCTTCGACCTGAAGAAGTAAGGTGAATCAAGGAAAGCTGTTATTTATAGTCGTGCCTGTTTTTTTTGTCAAAAACATTCACAACAGGGCCTTAAAAAATCGCGTGTACGAAAACGAAGTGAACATCGCTCCGAAATAGCGCGTTCTCGCTGATTTGCGTAAAAGCACTGACACTCAGTCTTTTACGTAAAAATCTCCAAAATTCCAGGTAAAGCTACCCGCTTTCCCATACTTTAATCCCTCAAATACAGCCTTTTCCATAAGAAAAAAGGACTTTTCCGTAACTAAAGCCGACTTCGTTCGAAACTAAAGCCGATGGTATCGAATTTTATGCGGACTTTGTGGGAATTAAAGCTGACGGCGTTCGGACTAAAAGCGTCAATTTTGGGAGCATTTCCTGACTTTTTACCTCCAAAAATCCATTTCCCCAGAGATTTTTTTGCCCGAAATTCTCATTCTAGCGTCCCAATATTGACGCGACGCTCCTAAATTTCACCAAAAGTTCAACTTTCAAGCCGAAAAATCCCGTTTTTGCAGTAGCAAACCATCAATTTTTTCTATTTTGACAAATTTCGCCACATAAAAATCGTCAAAATTCTTCACATTATTTTTCTGCTATCTCGCTAAGCTCAAGCCAGCGGAGGGATTTCTCGTCTAGTTCGGCGTCGAGGATTGGGAGGCGCTTGGAATAGTCTGTTATTTGCTCCACGGTCAGAGTGCCGCTGCTGAGAGCGGTAACAAGTTGTGACTTCTCGGCTTCAAGGGCTGCAATTTCCTTTTCCAGGCGCTGGTATTCTTGATTCTCCTTGTAGGTGAGGCGTCGTTGCTGTGGCGTACGTTCCTTTGCGGAGGATTTGGCGCGGGCAGAGGTTTTTTCTGCAGTTTCATCGGTGTGTTTCGCCCGTTTATAGGACGTGGTGTCACCTGCTGGGATGGTATCTTCTTGAGGAGAGATAACGCTGTCGCGGTACTGCGTGTAGTTGCCAGGGAAGTCCTTGATCCTGCCCTCGCCCTGAAAGACGAGGACATGGTCAACAACCTTGTCCATGAAGTAGCGGTCGTGGCTAACGATGATGACGCATCCCTCAAACTCGCGCAGGTATTCCTCCAGCACCTGCAACGTGACGATATCAAGGTCGTTGGTCGGCTCGTCGAGGATGAGGAAGTTGGGGCTGCGCATCAGCACGGTGCAAAGATAGAGGCGGCGCAGCTCTCCGCCGGAGAGTTTGTAGATATAGTTGTGCTGTGTCTCGGGCGGAAAGAGGAACTGCTGCAGGAACTGGCCCGCGCTTAGTTTGCGCCCCTTGCCGAGATCGACATATTCTGCAATCTCGCGCACTGCGTCGATGACACGCATCTGTTGGTTGAATTGCATACCGTCCTGGCTGTAGTAACCGAAGCGCACGGTCTGCCCCACGCTGATGCGACCGCTGTCGGGACTGACGAGACCGAGCAGCATCTTGATGAAGGTGGTCTTGCCTGTGCCATTATTGCCTACGATGCCCAGTTTCTCATAACGGGCGAAGTTATAGTAGAAGTCCTTGAGAATTACTTTGTCGCCGAAGGCCTTACTGACATAGCTCATCTCAAAAATCTTGCTCCCTATGTATGTGCTCTTGACCTCCAAACGTGCCTTGTCTTCGCGGAAAGTGTTGTGGGCGCGCTCCTCCAGTTTGTAGAAGGCTTCCTCCCTCGATTTGGCCTTGTGGCCACGGGCCTGCGGCGAGCGGTGCATCCATTCCAACTCCTTGCGGTAGAGGCTACCAAGCCGCTCGGCAGCAGCATTGCGCTGGTCGATACGTTCCTGCCGTTTCTCCAGATAATAGGAGTAGTTGCCGTGGTAGGCATATACGGTATGGTCGGCCAACTCGAGGATATCGTTGCATACGCGGTCAAGGAAATAGCGGTCGTGCGTCACCATCAGCAACGACATGCTCGTCTGCTGCAGATAATGCTCTAGCCACTCTATCATCTCAAGGTCGAGGTGGTTGGTGGGCTCATCGAGCACTAATAGGTCAGGCTCTGTGAGCAGGATATTGGCCAGCGCTACGCGCTTGAGCTGCCCACCCGAGAGTTGACCGATTCTATCGTTGAAACCGGTGATTTTTAGTTTTGTCAGCACCTGTTTGATGCGTGTCTCGTAGTCCCAGGCGCGGGCTGTGTCCATGCGCTCAATCCACTGGTCGAGGTCGGGGTGACCGGGAGTGTTGAGTGCCTGCTGATAGCCCAGCACGATGTTGGCTACCTCGCTGCCGTGCTGGAAACAGGCGTCCATGACAGTCAGCTGTTCGGGATACCACGGATTTTGCTTGAGGTAACCCACGCGCAGATCACGCCGCCACACTATCTCTCCATCCTCGTAATCCTCATCGCCGCACAGTATATTGAGGAGCGTGCTCTTGCCCGCTCCATTCTTCGCTATGATGCCGACTTTGCGGCCTTCGGCCAGACTGAAACTGAGGTCCTCCATCAGCACAAGGCTGCCGATGCGCTTGGTGAGCCCGCGTACGTCGAGAATGGTGGATTGCGCCATATTAATATGCGTAGAAACGATTGCAAAAGTAGTCATTTTTTTTGAATTATTGCGGCTGTGACGGATTTGTGTTACGTTTGGGCTTTTGTTTGATGGAAATTGACTAACTTTGCCGCTGTGAAGCCTTTGGTGTTATCGCTTTAATTTAAATTAAGGAATAGTATGAAAAATGTTGAGACCGAATTTGCAGCCCGCCTGCTTGAGGTGAAGGCCATAAAGGTGCAGCCGAACGCTCCGTTTACCTGGGCCAGCGGATGGCACTCGCCGTTCTATTGCGACAACCGCAAGACACTGTCGTATCCTGAGTTGCGCACGTTTGTCAAGGATAATCTCACTGAGTTGGTAAAGGCTAATTTCGGCGAGGCTGATGCTGTGGCCGGCGTTGCCACCGGTGCCATTGCTCAGGGAGCCTTAGTGGCCGACGCGCTGGGGCTGCCTTTCTGCTATGTGCGCAGCAAGGCCAAGGACCACGGCATGGGCAATCTGATAGAAGGCACTCTGCCCGAAGGCAGCAAGGTGGTGGTAGTGGAGGACCTCATTTCCACTGGTGGCAGCAGCCTTAAGGCCGTGGAGGCGTTGAGGGCCGCAGGCTTTGAGGTGGTCGGCATGGTGGCCGCCTACACTTATGGTTTCCCCGTGGCTGAGCAGGCGTTCAAGGAGGCTGGCGTGAAATTGGTTACGCTGACCAACTATGAGGCAGTGGTGACTACAGCAACAGAGATAGGCTATATAACAGAGGACCAGCACGCTACCCTCAACGAGTGGCGCAAGGATCCTGCAAATTGGAAGAAATAAATGAGTGATTTCGTAAGCAAGATAAAGCAGGTGCAGGCTTCGCAAGAGGCTGTGTTTGCTAAGATTTCCGACCTCAGCAACCTTCAGGCATTGAAGGAGCGCATGGCCGAGCCTGATGCTCAGGCAAAAATTGCGGAGCAGGTCGGTGATGAAAAGGTGAGCCAGATGGCGCAATACCTTGACAATGTGAGTTTTGATACCGACACCATCACATTCGGCGGTAGTCCTGTGGGTGACATCTGCCTCAAGGTGGTGGAGCGCGAGGAGCCGAAATGTGTGAAGATGGAAGGCCAAGGCACGCCGATACCGCTGAATCTTTGGATTCAGGTGGTGCCCAATGGCGATGACGCCTCAGCCATCCGCGTAACGCTGAGGGCTGAGCTCAATTTCTTCATTCGCCAGATGGTCAGCAAGCCGCTGCAGCAGGCTGCCGACGGTATTGCCGAGATGCTGGCGCGCGTAGATTACACTTAGAAGATTATGGCAAACAAACTGTGGGAGAAAAGCGTTGAGGTCAACAAGGAAATTGACCGCTATACCGTAGGCAAGGATAGGGAGCTCGACCTCTTCTTGGCCAAATACGACGTTATGGGCTCTATGGCCCACATCACGATGCTGGAGAGCATTGGCCTGCTGAGCAAGGACGAATTGACCAAACTCCTCGATGAAATGAGGAAAATCTATCAGCTTGCCGAGCGTGGAGAGTTCCATATAGAGGACGATGTGGAGGATGTCCACTCGCAGGTGGAGCTGATGCTCACTCGCAAGCTTGGAGATATTGGCAAGAAAATCCATTCGGGCCGCTCACGCAATGACCAGGTGCTGGTTGACCTCAAGTTGTTTACTCGCGACAGGTTGATGGGCGTGGTTGAGAAGGTTAAGAAACTTTTCGACGAGTTGCAGAAGCAGAGTGAGCGCTACAAGGGTGTGCTGATGCCCGGCTATACTCATCTGCAGGTGGCTATGCCCAGTAGTTTCGGACTGTGGTTTGGCGCCTACGCCGAGAGTCTGACCGATGACATGCTGTTTCTGCAGGCTGCCTACAAGATGGCTAACCGCAATCCCCTCGGCTCTGCTGCCGGCTATGGTTCCTCGTTCCCGCTCAACAGGACTATGACCACTAAGCTGCTGGGATTCAGCTCTATGAATTATAATGTGGTATATGCGCAGATGGGGCGTGGCAAGACGGAGCGGAATGTGGCAGGCGCACTGGCTGGTGTAGCCGGCACTCTGGCTAAGATGGCATACGATGCCTGCCTGTTTAATTCGCAGAACTTCGGTTTTGTTAGACTGCCCTCAGAATGCACTACTGGCTCGTCTATAATGCCGCACAAGAAAAACCCCGACGTGTTTGAGGTGATGCGCGCAAAATGCAACAAGTTGCAAGGACTGCCTGCACAGATTCTGCTGATAATGAACAACCTACCGAGCGGCTACTTCCGCGATTTGCAGGTAATCAAGGAGTTGTTTGTGCCCGCTTTCGATGAGCTGGAGGATTGCCTCGATATGGCTACATACATTGTGGAGCGCATGGAGGTGAACGAGCATATCCTAGATGACCCGAAGTACGATGCGATGTTTAGCGTGGAGGAGGTGAACCGCCGCGTGCTGGAGGGCACTCCTTTCCGTGATGCATATAAGCAGGTTGGTCTTGAGATAGAGGCTGGCAAGTTCACTCCCAATAAAGATATACACCACACTCATGAGGGTTCCATCGGCAATCTGTGCACGAAGGAGGTGTCAGCGCTTATGCAGCAGATAATTAGCGGGTTTGGTTTCGAAGAAACTCTGGCTGCCGAGCGTAAACTGACTAACGGATAGACAATGAGACGGTGTAGGATAATAGTGGCAATGGTGGCGCTGCTGATGCTGGGCAGTTGCAGCAGCGATGACGCGTATAATGTCTATAGCAAATACAAGGCAAGCTTTGCTTACAGCAGTGTGATGACTGCCGCACCGCTAAAGAACGCTCTTACTGGTCCAGGCGAGTTTTGCACTATTAGCCTTGGCGTTAATGTGCTGGTTTTTCAGTCGCTTACGGCTTCATATACCGATGATATCACCGCCGAGATGATGTATTATCAGAATATCAGATGCATCAGCGGCTTCATAGTAGGTATGGCAAACATTCCCGAGATGAATGCAGACTGGCTGGGCGTCGTTTGTTATGACCTGGCATGCTCAAACTGCCACCATGATGATGCCATAAATCATAAGCTCACACTTCAGGAGGGGGGATTTGCGTATTGCTCTCGTTGCAAGCGCAAGTATAGTCTAAATAATCAGGGAATTGTTGTTGCCGGTGAGGCGGGACGCCCATTGGAGCGCTATCATATAAGCTATGATGGCAGCAACAGAGTGGTAATCACGAATTAATCACTCAATATTCTAATTAGTTGTTCTAGTCTTTGCCTTTTATCATCGTTTCGAGTACATCATAGGCGATATTAAGTTCGAAACCTCGGCTTGCAGCGAAGGCAAGTAATTTCTGGAAACGCTGCTGGTCATTATCGACGTTGAGAGATTTGTTCTTTGACTGCAACAGCTCAGTGAGTGTGTTGCGATATTTCTCATCGTCAATATTCCTTAGTTCCTCTTGCACGTGATTGCCACGGATACCTTTCTGCGCAAGAGCCATCTCAATCTTCTTGCGTCCCCAGTGGTTGAGTTCAAACTTGTCGTGGACGAAAGCGCGTGTGTAGCGCTCCTCATCGACGTAGCCCTCGTCAATAAGCTTGTCGACAATGCGTTCTGCTGCGCTACTGCTGAGTCCTGCTCTAATAACCTTTAGCTTAATATCGGTGGGGGCATACTCACACATGGAGCACTGGCGTGTAAGCCGCGCGTAGAGCTCAGTCTCAGTTGGTATCTTGTTTATCTTTGGCATCGAATAAATCTTTGTTTGTCATAGATGTCATTGATTATCTCGCATTTTTTGTATCCTTGCTGCGTAAAGACGCTTAATGTCTCTCCAGCCAGCAGCGGATTGATCTCAGTCAGAATCCACCCATTAGGACAGAGGCTCTGCTTGCCCCAGTCGGCGATTGCGTGGTAAAAGATGAGGGGATTATCGTCTGGAACGAAGAGCGCCATGTGTGGCTCTCTTTCCAAAACGTGCGGTTTCATCGAGGATTTCTCTTTGTCCATCACATATGGAGGATTGCTCACGATTATATCGAATGGTCCCTCGGGACGCTCGGACGTGAGTATGTCTGTCAGCGAGAAGCAGACCTCCGTGTTATTGAGGGTGGCGTTTTCGCGTGCTGTTTGCAGAGCCTCAGGCGAGGCATCACAGGCATAGAGCAGCCATTCAGGCCTCTCTTTCTTGAGAGAAACGGCTATGCATCCGCTACCAGTGCATGCATCCATCACAACGACGTGTTTGGGCAAGTCGGGTAGGTTGAGAGCCATGCTTACAAGCTGCTCTGTCTCTGGCCGAGGGATGAGTACGAACGGATTGACCTTGAAAGTATGTTTGCAGAAGGTACAGTGTCCGATTATATGCTGTATTGGCTCGTTGTCGAGGAGCCTGCTGATGCAGAGGTCAAGTTTTTGCCCTTCCTGCGCGCTGAGGACTGGGCTGATGCCTGCCATAACGTGCGGGAAGGGCAGATTAAGATAATCCTCAACAATTATTCTTGCCAGCGCCTGTGCTTCGCTCTTGCCGAAGTGGCTTGCAAGTCTGCTGACGATATAGTGATATAGATTATGCGTCGATGTT
>JAFZUB010000140.1 GCA_017618515.1 Bacteroidaceae bacterium | reverse complement strand
ATATTCGTTCTGCAAATTTAGAAATTATTTCTCACATACAAAAAAAACCAAGGAACTATGGAATAAATCACAATATCTCCATCGCTATCCGTGCGCAGGCCTCGGCATCGGCAAGAGCGTGGTGATGATGCTCAAGGCAATAGCCACAGGCGGCGGAGACAGTATGGAGCTGGTGGTTCTCCAGGTCGGGGAAAGCGCGGCGCGAAGCGCGACAGGTGTCGTAGAACTCATAATCGGGGTAGTCCATCTGGTAGACGCGGAAGGCCTCTCTCAGGCAGCCTTCGTCGAAGGGGCTGTTGTGCGCCACCAACGGCAGTCCATCAATCAGGGGCTCTATCTGTGCCCACACCTCAGGGAACACGGGCGCATCGTCAGTGTCATCATGGCAGAGGCCATGCACCGCCCGGCACTGCCAGTTATAGTAGTTCGGCTCTGGCAGGATGAGTGAATAGAAGGAGTCCACTATCTCACCGCCTCGCACGATGACTACACCCACGGCGCACACGGAGCTGCGCTCGTAGTTGGCTGTCTCAAAGTCTATTGCTGCAAAGTCCGTCATAGCTCAATGATAAAGTTTATACATGTTTTCGGTCTGCTTGGCTATCTCTTCGCGCAACCATTGCGGCTCGAGTACCTCCAGGTCAGCGCCATGCGACAACAGCTCCTGCACGAAGTCGTATTCGGGACACAGTTTATATTTAAATATGGTGTAGTCGTCGTTAGTTTCTACAATGTCTTGGGACCAATGCAGCTTCAGCGACTCGAGATATTTAGCCTGCTTGGCAGACACCTTGACGAGAATCCTCTCCGACTCCTTGTCGTCGTTTACGATAATGCCGTAGAAATTCATGAAGAATTCCTCTGCGTTGAAATTGCGCGGCATGCTGAATGTCTTGCCGTCCTCCAACTCAATATTGCCGATGCGGTCGAGGGCGTAGATGCGGAGCCTGTCTTCGGAGGGACTGTAGCCAAGCATATACCAGCGCTGCTTGAAAAGCTTCACGCAGTAGGGATGCAAATCGAAGGTGTGGGCATTTTTGCGGCCAAAGCCCTGATAGGTGAAGCTGAGGACGGTGTTGGTCTTCATCGCCTCAAGGATGGTGTTCAGATAATCCTTGCCTGAGGGAACTTCCTCCAGCAGGATGCGGTCTTTCAGCGCCAGGTTAGACATCAGCATGTTGCTGACGGAGATATTGTCCATCAGCCACTTACGAACGGTGCCATCCTTGATTTCGTCATCATTGGCGATGAAATAACCATAGCTGTCTCGCCAGTCTATCTTCAGTCCAAGGACTTTGCGAATAGCGTTGCGCCACTTGTGAAAGGTGCGCAAAGGCAACTCGTTGCCCTCGCTGAGGTCGCTGTCCTGCCACCTGTCGTTGATCTCTCTGAAGGAGATTCCCGGATGTTTGTGTATGGTGTTGATGAGCCATACATGCTTTCTGAGTGTCTGTGTTGCCATACCGTTATTCTATATGCTACAAGATGAATGCTTCTTTTTTAATAATAAATGTGGTTCGCGTGTGTAAATCGCAAGAAAATCGAGTTTCTCGCCATCTTTTTTCCGCAATCTGTGTGCAAAGGTACAAAAAGGGTATGCCTTTTCGGGGCATACCACGAAAAAAAGTTTCATTTTTCCCCTAAAAAAACTCTTGTCACGACTTTGTTAAGACGAAAAACCCCTTTGTTGCGACAATCGCTGACTTCGCCAAAACTAACGCTGACTTCGTAGAATTTAACGCTGACGTCGTAGAATTTAAAGCCGCTCTCGTGAGCGCGAGAGTGGCTTTAGATTTCACGAGAGTAGCTTTAGTTTACACGAGAGTGGCTTTAGTTTCGCCGCCGAGGGCTCTCAAAGTTCCTTGACGCTTCCCTCTGTTCACCGGTTATAGAAAAGGTCCGGACGCCCGAAATCATCCCATTCCCGATAGTCGAGGTCATAGATGATAGTGGTGTAGCCGTCACCGTCTTCACTCTTGTACTGCATTTCGATGCCTGTCTTGGGGTCAATCCAATAGCAGCCGTTGCCCAGACCGTAACCGTTCAGACCGCGGAAGTCGAACACCCAGCAGTCCACGTCGCAAATCCTCTCCATGCCGCGGTAGTATGGCTTGAGGTATGACTGCTTGAAACCATACGTTTCAAGGTTGTCCATGAAGTCGGGACGGTTACCCGCCGCCGTAGTATCTTCTTCTACGTTCCAATCCGCACGATGCTTCTGCATGAACTCGGGGGTGAAGATGGTGGCGATGTAATCAGTAAAGATGGGGGCGAAGGTGTTAAAATGGGTGTGACCATCCTCCACGTTCTCAGGACAAATCCTATTACCATCGCCGTAATACATCTTGAACGTGTTGTCCTCGAAGTCCAGACCACCATTGTAGCCCAGCCTGGTGTTGTAATCGAACATGTCCATCACCCACCATTTGCCGGAATAAACGTCTTCGGTTTTTTGCTCATATTCGACGTAATGCGTCGCGTATATATTGTCTATGCGTGCGTCGGTGATTTCCATTATCATCTTGTGATGCTTAAACGCTGCTGTCGTGATAAGGTAATGATTGGTGGGCGGGTTGAACTTGTAGTTCTCCTTCCAGTGGGCCTTGCCCGAGTGGTCAATGTCCTCCGGCTCCACCAGCGTGCCGGGCTTCTCACCGGGTTTTGCGCCCTGCGTGAAGGAACGCGACTTCACATGGACGAACAGGGTCGTCGCCCTTTTGTTGCACAACGCCAGCTTGAGCTTGGCTTCGCCGGCCTTGAGGCCCTTGAGGATGATTTGGCTTCCCGATGTCGTGGCCTGGATGCACTCTGCACCGCTCTCGATGGTAAAACTGGCCATCATCATCATGGCTGGAGAATATTCAAAGGTCTCTCCCACAAGGATGTTGATGTGAGTTGCGTTCTCTCGTGTCGCCTCAGCTCCTACGAAGCTGAGCAGGCACAATGTTAATGTAAGGATGAGGTGTTTCATATTTCTCTTTTTTTGCGTACTATCTGGCGGGTAGCCACGTGGTGTAGAGGGTGCCCGTCTGCCCTGCGCTGGCGAAGTCACACAGGGTGAGGGAATGGCCCTCGGCATCGGTGGCCCTTACGAGAAGGTAGGGGGGAAAAGGTTGGGAACCTTCCCCAACTTTCGAACTTTCCCAACTTTCGAACTCTCGAACTCTTATAGAACTGGGACTGAAGTCGAGGGCGGTGGTGTCGGTCTCGAAGCGCTGGTCGCGGGCGAGGAGGATGGGGCCGCTGTAGATGGAGGCGGTGCCGGCGAGGTTGCGCTCGCCACGCCAGATGCGCGGACTCATGTCGAAGTGGATGCTCACCTGCTGCTTGTCGCGCAAGGGGAACGTCGCATAGGTGCCGGCGAGCACGGTGACGGACTTGCCGTTGACGAAGAGGCGCGTGGCTCCCGACCATGCGGGGATGCGCAGACGGAGCATTCCGCTGTAGTCGCGCGGGGCGCTGACGCTGACGGTGATATGGTCGCCGAAGGGGTAGTCGCCGCTCTGACTGATGGTGAGGGGCTTGCCGTCGGGGGTGGTGAGGCAGGCCTCAGAGGGGCCGTAGTAGTTGACGGTGACGGTGTCGCCAGCCTGCAGCCATCCCCACTCGCGCAGCATGCCGAAGCCGCGAGGACCGTTGACGGAGCAGCAGTTGAGCTCGCTGCTGCCGGCCACGGCCTGAAAGACGATGTCGTGGGCACTGGTCTTGCGGTCGCCCAGCATGGGGGTGTTGTAGGTGAAGGTGCGGCCCGAGGGGTGCTGGGCGCCGAGCAGCGCGTTCCAGGTGGAGAGCTCCAGCTCGTCGGCCACGATGGAGGCATCGGTCATGCGCAGCATGTCGATGGTCAGCGCCATCCAGGCGATAGTGCAGCAGGTCTCGATGGCGCGCGTGTCGTAGGGGTTGCCGCAGGCGGCCTCGCCGGACGAGAAGCCGCCGGTGTTGTGGCGGTCGTTGTCGCGTATGCTGTGCCAGATATTGATGAAGGCGGTGCGGTATCTCTCCTCTCCCGTGATGCGGTGGAGGGCGGCGATGGTCTGTATGGCGTGGAGGCACTCCCAGCGGCGCCGCTTCATCTGGTAGAAGGGCACGCCGCGCAGCCCTGCCTGGAAGTAGTCGCCGCCCGTGGGCGAGGCGAAGGTGTCGAGGGTGTGCTGCACCATCTGCATATAGCGCAGGTCGCGCGTGTCTTCGTATAGCAGGGCGAAGATATGGCCGATGGCGGCGTCGGTGCCGTCCTTGTCCTCGTCAAGGGAGTGGCCGTCGCGCACGAAGTAGTTGTAGAGGCAGTCGGCGGCGCGGAGCAGTATCTGCCGCGCTTGCTCGGAGCCGGAGATATGGTGCCAGTAGTAGAGGCCGAGCATGTTGTGGTAGTGGGACCACACATCCCAAGTCTTGCCGAGGCCGCCGGGGGCCATGCCTGCGAACTTGAGGCTGTCGGGCCACACGCCGAGGTAGCCGTCGGTGTCCTGCGCAAGGGCGAGCTGGCCGACCACATGGTCGATGGCCTCCTTGAGGCGGGGGTCAGGGCGCATGGCGTAGGTGAGGGCCGCGCTGGTGATGTACTTGCCGGAGAACTCGCCGTACCACTTCACGATTATCTGATGCTGCTGATTGCGACGGAAGTACATCTGCGTCATGCCCGGGTTGGCGTAGGGGGCGGTGAGCAGCCAATGCTCGAGGTTGGCGTTGAAGCGCTCTCCCATCGGACCGGACAGGAGGACTGTGCCCTGCTCGCCCGCGAGGGCGAAGAGGCTTGCCATAGTGAGGCACAGGCTGATTAATAGGCGCTTCATAGGCTGAGGTAGGGGAACATGGCGATGCGGTAGGCCATGAAGCCGTAGGGGATGAGCTTGACATGGATGTCGCGCTCCAGGACGGCTGGCTCTTCGGTGGGCATGACGGGGTCGCCCTTGTCGGGGTTCCAGTCAACGAGCTGGACGGTGGCGCCGATGGAGAACGGGGCGTTGTCGAGCCGCCAAGAGAAGCGGGCGGGCATGTCCTTCTCCTCCAGGAAGCCGCGGTTGAGGCTGCGGGCGTCGAGGGCGTAGCGGTACTCATGCCACAGCTCTTCGTTGATGTCGAAGTAGTCGCCGGGGCGATCCTGCATCGACAGGCCGAGCAGCAGCGGACCGTAGGTGACGCAGGCATAGGGGCCGCCGTCGATGAAGCCGTCGAGGCCGTGCTCATGGTCGGGGCTGACCATCATGCCCACGACGGTGCCTTGGCGCCCTTGTATGCGGGGAAGTGCTCCTTAGCCACGGTGAGCTCGGGCTGCATGAACAGCAGCAGGCGGATGGTGTGGGGCAGGGTGCCCTTCTCGTTCTTGGGGGCGATGAGGTAGTAGCCGTCGTGTATCTGCATCCTGTAGTTCTTGGGGCTGACGGCCTTGCCCTCGGCGTCGAAGAAGGCGATGGAGGGCGAGGTGCACCACTCGGGGATGCGCAGCCGCAGCATCTGGCCTGCGGGCATGGCGTTGATATGGAAGATGAGCTCGTCGCGGAACGGGTAGTGTGTCTCGCACCGCACATCGTAGCGGCCGTCGCGGCTCTTGAGGTGGGCGGGGCCGTAGGTGAGCCACAGCAGGCTGCCGTCGGTGCCGAGCATTGCCATATTGATGATATAGTTGGGTAGTGCGCGGTTGAGGTTGGCGGGGCAGCAGGTGGGCCAGTGCATCTCCTTGTAGTAGTTGCCATCGTCGCGTATGCGGAGGTGGAAGCCGGGGATGCGGTTGGGCGCCTGTGTGTAAAGGCTCTGGGTGAAAGAGGAGTTGATGGCTCCGGGCAGCGCGTTGAAGGCGTCGCGCTCTATGCGGTCGCCATAGCGGCGGTCGCCGGTGGCGCGTGCCATCCAGATATTGCTCCACATGAAGTCGCTGATGTCGCAGCTCTCGGTGGCCTCGAACGCTCCGATGCCGTGGAGGAACTCATTGCTGGAGTTGCTGCCGATGGGGAGCATCGAGTGGGCCTGCAGAAACTCGTAGCTGTTGACGGAGGCTGCGAGCCACTCGGGGCCGGCGCCCCAGATATAGCCTATGGCGGGCAGCTTGGAGGCCTCGTTGTAGCTGACGCCATGGCACATGGCGGTATGGAGGAAGTCCTGCTCGTTGACCCATGTCTGTATGTAGGCGGGCTCGTAGGCCTTGAGCACCTGCAGGGCGCGGTCGGCATAGTAGGTGTCGCCGCTGTAGCGGGTGAGCTCAAACATGTTCTCGAGGCCGGCGAGCTTGCGCATATTGTCGAGGTCGCCGCCGTTAAAGTGATGCCCTTCGCGGACATTATACTTGAAGAGGGGGAAGTCGTGATAGACGCGCTTGAGCATGTCGAGCACGCGCTGGTCGTGGGTGGCGGAGTAGTAGGCCAGGGCTGCGCGGCAGAAGACGCCCTCGCTCCAGTAGAGGCCGTAATCGACATCGGTGGTGCCCCATGTCTCGACGTATTTCTGATTGTTGGAGTGGATATAGCCGTTGGGGCGCTGACGGGCTATCACGGCGTCCATCACGCGGCGGCTGCGATTGATGAGGAGGGTGTCGTCGAGCAGGAAGCCGAGGCGTGTGTAGCCGTCGGTGTAGTAGGCTGTCTGCTCATAGTGCCACCAGCCGCCCTGGTTGGGGTCGGCCCATCCGCGAACAAACTCGGTGAAGTCTTCGCCTATCTTGCGGGTCATGCCGCGTGCTGCCAGCGTGGCCCAGTCGCGGAGCCAGCCCTCAGGCTTTATCTCGCCTACGTCGAAGGGAGAGTAGGTCGGCTTGGATGATTGAGAATTGAGAATTGAGGATTGAGAATTACCTCTCGCCTCTAGACTCTCGCCTCTCGCCTCTAGACTCTCGCCTCTCGCCTCTAGACTCTCGCCTCTTGCCTCTTGACTCTCGCCTCTCGCCCCCTGAGTACCAACCGCAAGGATGAATAGTGCGACTAAAAATAGTTTTATTTTCATTTTGTTTCTCTATTCTCTTTTCTCTATTCTCTATACTACCAAATATCCTCTGCTTCCTCGCCGGCATATACGCTCTTGGGGCAGTACTCGAGGATGTCGATCTCGAAGCTGGCGGCAGGGTTCTCAAGCACGTTCTTCACGCGCATGTAGAGGCGGTCGGCAGGGTCGAAGGTACCGGTATATACCACGTAGCGCAGACGGGCGTACGGTCCTTTGCTATAGGAGGAGCGCATGGCCTCCTGCGGCGGGGTGCCGTAGCCGGTCTTGATGCCGTCGTGCTGTGGCGGCTTCATCCATCCGCGCAGTCGCATGTCCTTGTCGTTCTGGCGGTTGACCTCCCAGTCGGCTCCGTCGAGCTTGTAGCCGATATCGTCGGCATAGACGTCGCGGCGCAGGTCAACGGGCAGTCCGCAGGCGTGCAGACGGTTGGGGTCTTTGCCGATGTAGAGCTGTGCCATGCCGAGGTGGCCGCCGTGGGCCACGCTGATACGGAACTCGTAGGTGCCGCGGAAGGGCACGGGCGGCAGCTCGAGGGTAAAGTCGTACTGGCCGTTGATATTGTGCTCGTCACCCTGGTAGTTCTCCACGGTGGCGGTGTAGTAGGAGTTGTACTTGTAGTGGGTGGCTTCGGTCATGCGGATATGGTCGAAGTAGTTGGCGTCGAGCGCGATAAAGGTGTTGTGCTTTACGTTGCGCAGGTTGTTGGTCATTATCTCGGGCACGAGGGAGGAGTAGTCCCAGCGGATGCGCTCGTTGAGAACCACGTTGGGCACGCCCTCGTCATATACCAGGGGCTCGCTGATGAGGTAGTAGAATCCGTTGAGGGCCTGGTGGATGTAGTTGCCGTTGTTCTCGGTGATGAGGATGCCGGGGCGAACGACGGTCTTCACATTGAGCTGGTCGCCGTTCTGGCCGTAGTCGTAGATGACCTTGCGGTTGATGCGCTTGCCGTCGCTCTGTGCGCCTTCCGTTATCTTCATGAGGCGGCGCTCCTGATAGCCCATGGTCTCGTAGTACTCATAGCAATCGACACCAAGCTGGCTGGGCTCGCCGTAGCCGTAGCCCATCTCGCAGTGGTGGAGCACTATCTGGTCCCAGCGGATGCGCTCGGGCAGCAGGTGGTAGGCCACAAACTTGTTGAGGGCGTTGTTCTCGTCGGTGGGGTCGGTGCTAGTAGCGTTGGGGTAGATCTCCTTACACTTGGCGAGGACTGCGTCATACACCTCGTCCCAATTCTCGATGGCGCCGTTGGCCTGATAGCGGATGGCGGGCAGCTGCCAGTAGAGGGCGAGCACGCTGTCGGTCTCCACAAAGGCTGTGTAGCCGAAGTAGCGATGCTCGGGCGAGATGGTGTGGTAGTTGGTGATACCGTCGTAGAAGATGCCGTCGCCGTGGGGCGTCTTCTCATACTCCATGTCGCGATATTTGGTGAGGGAGTCCTGCCAGTGGGTGAGGCGCAGCAACTCACCGAATATCTGCAGGTTAGGCGTCTGCTTGATTAGCTCGGCGAGGCTGGAGTTGGTGAACTCAAGCACGCGGTCGATGCCGTGGACCACACCGTTGGAGGCCTGGTTGTCGCCGCGGGTGATGGTGGAGCTGCTGTTGATGACGATGCGTGTCTTGGTCTCGCTGGGCTGGAAGTCGATGGCTATGAAGCGGTCGTCAAGGTTGGTGACGTCGAGCACGCCGCTGTTGAAGTCGGTGGAGAAGTAGGCCTCGCGGTCGCCGGTGTCGATGATGGAGTTCTTGACGATGGCGGTGGCCAGCGAGTCGCTAATCTGGGCCACGGGGTAGCCCGTGGTGTTGTAGATGGAGTCGAGGTAGGCCTGGATGGCTACGTTGTCAGGGGCGAAGACGGTGTAGTTGCCTCTGGCAGAGAGCAGCTGGGCTGCCGTTGACGACTCTTCGCGGTCGGTGAAGCGCACCTTGCTAAGCAGGTCAACATAATAGGAATAGTCGTCGTTGCTCTCAAGAATGCCGAGCACTGTCTTACCCTTGAAAGTGTACATGTCGCTCTCGTCAACCTTATCGACACACGAGGCGCTGAACAGGATGGCGCCTGCCACGAGAGCCATGGAGAATAACTTATAAAGTTTCATATTTGTTGATTTTTGTTATATACACATTATCTTATTAACGGCAAAATTACTGATTTCCGTTGGAAAAATGGTGTTTTTAATACAAAAAAGAAAAAGAATGTGCGTTTTTTGTAGTAGAATGAATAAGAATTCGTAACTTTGCACACAGAAAATATAGTGTGCATTTTTTCAGGTTATGTCAACGATAAAAACAAGAAGTCTATTGATTGACGTGGCGCGTAAGCTCTTCGCCCAGAAGGGACTCAACGGCACCACGATGAACGATATTGCCAAGGCCTCGGGAAAGGGCCGCCGTACGCTCTATGCCTATTTCGCCAACAAGGAGGAAATCTACTCGGCGGTGATACAGACCGAGGTGGACCGCATCTCCGACAAGATGGAGGAGGTGGCCGCCCGCGACATGGAGCCCGAGCTCAAGATTACCACTCTTATATACACGCATCTTAATATGGTAAAGGAGGCGGTGGTGAGAAACGGTAACCTGAGGGCTGAGTTCTTCCGCAACATCTGGATGGTGGAGAAGGTGCGCCAGGCCTTTGACCATGAGGAGCTGGAGCTATACCGCCGCGTGATAAAGGAGGGCTGCGTGAAGGGCCAGTTTCATGTGGAGAACGAGGACCTGCTGGCCGACGTGATTCACTATTGCATCAAGGGCCTGGAGGTGCCGTATATCTTCGGTCGCCTGCGCAACGGTATGACTGAGGACAGCAGCCGCCCCGTGGTGGTCAACATGGTGAGGCGCATGCTCGGCGTAAGTCAGTTTTAAGAGAAAGTAAATCTCAAATATCAAATTTCAAATAAATAACTATGGGACTTTTAACAGGAAAGACAGCCCTCGTTACTGGAGCGGCTCGTGGTATTGGCAAGGCTATTGCCCTGAAGTTTGCAGAAGAAGGCGCTAACGTAGCATTCACCGACCTGGTGATTGACGAGAACGGCAAGGCTACTGAGGCCGAGATTGCTGCCAAGGGTGTGAAATGCGTAGGCTATGCCTCCAACGCGGCAGACTATGCCCAGACCGAGGAAGTGGTAAACAAGGTGAAGGAGGAGTTCGGCTCCATCGATATCCTGGTGAACAACGCCGGTATTACCAAGGACGGCCTGATGATGCGTATGACAGAGGCTCAGTGGGACGCAGTAATTGCTGTAAACCTCAAGTCGGCCTTCAACTTCATCCACGCCTGCACTCCGATCATGATGCGCCAGCGTAGTGGTAACATTATCAATATGGCTTCTGTAGTGGGTGTGCACGGCAATGCCGGACAGAGCAACTACGCTGCCTCTAAGGCTGGACTTATCGCTCTGGCAAAGAGTGTGGCACAGGAGATGGGCTCACGCGGCATTCGCGCTAACGCCATCGCTCCGGGCTTCATCGAGACAGCCATGACCGCTGCCCTGCCCGAGGATGTGCGCAACGAATGGATAAAGAGCATTCCTCTGCGCCGCGGCGGACAGGTGGAGGACATCGCCAACACAGCCGTATATCTGGCCAGCGACCTCTCCAGCTATGTTACCGGACAGGTTATCCAGGTGGACGGCGGCATGAATATGTAAATGCACGTTCTCTACGAAGACAACCATCTGATAGCCGTCTGCAAGGCCGCCGGCGAGATAGTGCAGGGCGACAAGACAGGCGATACTCCCTTGAGCGATATCGTCAAGGCTTATATCAAGGAACACTATGCCAAACCTGGGCAGGTGTTCCTTGGTGTTACTCACCGCCTGGACCGACCCGTGAGCGGAGTGGTGGTGTTTGCACGAACCAGCAAGGCGCTGACTCGCATGAACAATCTCTTCCGCGACGGCGGAGTGGAGAAGACCTACCTCGCCATCGTCGCCAACAAACCCCGCGAGGCGGAGGGCGAGATAACCTCGTGGCTTACTCGCAACGAGCGGCTCAACAAATCGTTTGTCAGCCCCGTGGAGCGCCCCGATGCCAAGCTGGCACGGCTGCGCTACCGACTGATAGCCTCCTCCGACAACTACCATCTGTTGGCGGTGCGCCTGCTCACTGGGCGCCATCATCAGATACGCTGCCAGCTCGCCTCAATAGGGTGCACCATCAAGGGTGACCTGAAATACGGCGCTCCGCGCAGCAATCCCGATGGCAGCATATCGCTCCACGCTTGGAGGGTGAGGTTTGAGCATCCCGTGAGCCACCAGATGATAGACATAAAGGCTCCGTGCCCCGACACTAATCTGTGGCGCACGCTGGCCAAATCCCTCGATGAAACCGTAGATTTATAGTCGAAAGTCAAGAGCCAAGAGTCTAGAGTAAAGAGTCATGAAACCGTCAACCCTTTCCATAATCATTCCCGCCTACAATGAGGGCGCCAACCTTGCAGCTGTGCTGAGAAAAGTGCTGCAGGTGGAGTTGCCCTATGGCATTGGAAAGGAGATAATAGTAGTCAACGACGGCTCCACCGACGATACTGCGGCTCATGCAGAAGCATTTGTGGGCTCAGACCCTGCGGCCAGCGTGAAGCTGCTCAGTCACAGCGTCAATATGGGCAAGGGAATGGCCATCCGTACTGCACTACCCGCCGTGAGTGGCGACTATGTGGTCATACAAGATGCCGACGAGGAGCTTGACCCCAACGACTATGTGGTGATGCTCAACAAGATGATTGACAACAATCTGCCGGTGGTCTATGGCTCGCGATTTCTCGTGGGCGGCAGGCAAGGCAGCCGTTTCTTCTACCACGGCAACCGCCTCCTCACGTCCTTGGCCAATATGCTCTACGGCCAGCACCTCACCGACGAGGCTACGTGCTACAAGATGTTCAGCACTCCGCTGCTTAAGTCTGTCAACCTGCAATGCCGCGGCTTTGAGTTCTGTCCCGAGGTGACGGCAAAGATAGCACGCCGAGGACTGAAGATACAGGAGGTGCCCATCAGCTACTTCCCCCGCACTCGGGAGCAGGGCAAGAAGGTGCGCCTGAGTGACGGCCTAAAGGCTGCGTGGTGGCTTATCAAATATCGCTTCGGAAAAGAATAAGAGCCGAGAGTTAAGAGTCGAGCCTGCAAGAATCGAGATGTCGTTCTTGCAGGCTCGCTTTTTGTATGGTGGGCGTTCCGCTATTTGCGGATACTCAGGAATTTCTCAATCTTGCGGCCAATCTTGGTACGGTGCTTATGCTCGTTGCCGTAGCCGTAGCCATAGCCGTAACCATAACCGTAGCCATAACCATAGCCGTAGCCGTAACCGTAGCCATAACCATAGCCGTAGTTGCCCTGGCCCTTGGCGTTGCTGTCGTTGACGACAATACTCATATTCTTGAACTTACCGTCCTTATACAGCTTCTCCAAGTCTGGCAGGAAGCGGCGGTCTTCGGCACCTACGCGGATAACGTAGAGAGTGGTGTCTGCCACGCGGTTAACGATGCCTGCGTCAGCCACGTTGATGGTAGGCGTACAGTCAACGATGACATACTTGTAGCCGAGGTCTTCACGCAGAGTCTTGATAAGTGTGTCGAGACGGCTGCTCATCAATAGCTCGGCAGGGTTAGGCGGACGTACACCGGCAGGAATCATGTCGAGGTTGTCGCTCACGCCCTTCACGATGATATCGTCAATCTCACACTGCTTGGCCAGATAGGATGTCAGACCATAGTTGGTGCGCTTCAGACCGAGCACCTCAGATACGGAGTTCTTGCGGATATCGGCGTCGATAAGCATGGTCTTTGCACCACCGATAGCGAGAATGGCAGCGAGGTTACGCGAGATGAAGCTCTTACCCTGCGACGGAGTGGACGAGGTGATGGCAATCACTCCCTCCTGGCTAATCATATTGAGATTGTAGCGCAGCACACGGAAGGCCTCGGAGATAGTCTTACCGTTATCCTCCTTGGTAAGGAATTTCTTCTCGTTGCGCTCATCGTCCCAGCGTGGGATGTCGCCCAGTATAGGAGCGGAGAGGGTGTCCTCAATATCCTTGCGACCACGTACTGTCTTATCCATAGTGATCAAGAACCAGAAGATGGCGGCGGGAATGGCGAGACCCAGGATGAAGGCCACCAGAAGGATGCGTCCGGTATGGGGCGATACGGGGCTCTTCACACCGTAGGGATACTCCACGATACGCACGTTGGCATCGTTGATGGCCAACTGCAGGGCGTTCTCCTCACGCTTGTTGAGCAGGTAAGTGTAGAGGGCTTCCTTTACCTTCTGCTGACGGGTGATATCGAGAGTCTTGATCTCAGCCTGCGGAGCACTGGTCATCTGCGAGCGCAGACGATTGTCGGAGCCGCGGGCCTTGGCCAACTGGATGCGGATAGAGTTGACATAGCTGTCGATACCAGCGCAGATGGTGTGGCGCATCTCTTTGAGCACCTGGTCACGCTGCACAATGGTAGGCGCTGTGATGGATGAGTTTGCCAACAGGTTGTTGCGCTCAATCATCAACTGGTTATACTGGTTGATCTGGCTCTCCATCGAGGCATTGCCCAGAGCGCCGAGCACGGGAATCAGCTTCTCATTATTGGCGCTATTGACAATGAAATCGCGCAGTGAGCTAACCACGGCCAGCCTCGTCTCAAGGTCAAGCAGCGTCTGGTTGGAGGCCATGCTCTCCTGCAGGTAGTTGGTAACGTTGAGGTTGAAGTCGAGCAGGTTGCTCTCTTGCTTGAAGTTGACGAGGTCGCGCTCTACATCGCTCAGCTGCGAACCGATAAGGGCGATACGCTCGTCGATAAACTCGGCGGTCTTCTTTCCCGAGGTGTTCTTGGCATCCACGATGTCTGCCTTATACACATCGAGCAGAGTGTTGAGGATTTTGTTAGCCCTACCACGGTTGGCATCCATGCAGGATATGGTAATAAGGTTAGCGTCTTTGTCATTCTCCGAAGCACCGATGCGTGAGCGATAGCTCGTGATGGCATCCTCACGGCTGGCGCGGGAGATACGTATCGTCTTGTTGTCATACCTGCGTGTATACTTGGTTTTCTTCAGCACCACGATACCAGCGGGAGTCTTAAACGGCTCGCCGAAGGTGACGGTCTTCTGGAAGCCTGTCTTCTCGCCGTCGAAGCGCAACTTGTCCACCTTGACGGAGTTGCCTTTAATCTCGGCCTCAAACATCACGTGACCCTTAAACGGCTCAAGGAACTCGGCCAGAATGGGGGAGTCCTCAAACAGCGAGATGGGAGTGAAGCGCATGGTAGTGTTGTACGACACATCGAGCTTCAGCTTGTCAACTACACGACCGATGAGACGGCGTGAGGTGAGAATAAACATCTCGTCCTTCAGGTTGTCGTTAGCCGTGATGCCGCTCAGGTCCTGT
>JAFZUB010000139.1 GCA_017618515.1 Bacteroidaceae bacterium | reverse complement strand
TTAACATCCTTAATGTCGTTAAAGTCTTTAACATAATATTTCAAATAATAGAGCTTGCTCTTCTCGTCGCGATAGACCACCTCTTCGGTGGACAGCACTGTCTGTGCCTTGGGGTCCCAGTTGACCATGCGCAGACCACGATAGATGAGGCCCTTGCGATAGAGATCTACAAACACACGAATCACACTCTCCGAGCGCACCTCGTCCATAGTGAACGCAGTGCGATCCCAATCACAGCTGGCACCCAGACGCCTCAGCTGCTTGAGGATGATGCCGCCATGCTCATGGGTCCAGTCCCACGCATGCTGCAGAAACTCCTCGCGGCTAAGGTCGCGCTTCTTGATTCCCTGCTCAGCCAGGCGATTCACCACCTTGGCCTCCGTAGCTATCGAGGCATGGTCGGTGCCGGGTACCCACAGAGCGTTCTTGCCGTCGAGCCTTGCCTTACGCACCAGGATGTCCTGGATTGTATTGTTAAGCATGTGACCCATGTGTAGCACACCCGTCACATTTGGCGGCGGAATCACGATTGTGTAAGGCTCACGGCCATCTGGCTTAGACTTAAACAGTCCGTGCTTCACCCAGTATTCATACCATTTGCCCTCAACTTCTGCGGGGCTATACTTACTTGCAAGTTCCATAAGCTTGATTCGTGTTCAAAAATTTGCGTGCAAATTTAATGATTTTCCCCCACACTGCCGCAGCAAAGTCTTTCTTTTTTTTGCTACTACGATGTACGGCATACCCATATACAACAAAAAAGCACCCGGCTAACCAGGCACTTTCCTTTATCTCGTCTTTTTCATCTTATTTCCTTATCTTCCCTCCTCTCTTGTGGCGCGGAGCCATCTTGTGGAGCATCTGTCGCTCAAACTTCTTTTCTGCCATCTTGACCTTCAGCAACTTGGAGGGAGAGAGCACCTTCAGCATCTTCTTCTGGTAATCATGCTCTATGTCAACCACCTGGCGGTCGATAGCGATAAGCCTTTCGAGTGTCTTGAGGTTCTGCTTATCGTTGGACTCGTCCTTCATCGCCTCACGCATCAGTTGGCCTTTCTCCTGCATCAGCTTGCGCTGTGCATCCTTCATGGCATGGTAGAGGGGCAGGAACTTCTGCGCCTCCTGCGGAGTGAGCTTAGCCTCGTTGGTAATGAAGCAGTCGCACTTCTGGGCAAACTCCTCGGGCGAGAAGCGGTGGCCGCCTCTCTGGGGAGCCTGGGCTGCAGCACTCATGGAAAAGAACAACATTGCCACAGCAAGACCAAATATAGATATGTAGCGTTTCATAGAGTTGGGAGTTGGTTTCTATTTCTCAATCTTTTTACTGTTCGTCGTCGGTCACATAAGCCATGATATCGCGACTGTCAAGCATCATATAGTCGCACGCATCGTCAATGTATTCCTCCATTTCCTGAGCAGTGAGGTCATAGGTGTCCAGACCATTATTATCGCTCTGCATGGCAAGGGTCTGTGCTTTCTCGGCCACTATCTTCTGCTGATACTTATATACCCAGATACCAAACCAGATGCCGCCAAACATTGCTGCCATATACAGATACGGCTTAATCTTGGCGTAAAGCTCCGTCCTGTAGAACGGCACTCTCTTGGCCTCGTGCTTGGCTGGCGTAGCCTGCTCCTGGCGGTCGATGGCAGCCATCACTTGCGACGGAAGGCTCTCAAAGTAGCCCTGCGGCACCCTGAACGGCTCCTGCCTTGCTGACGGATTATTTAAATCTGGCTTTTTCATATCGTTTCTGTTGTTTTGACTGCCCTAACGGGCAAAAGTTTAATCACGGTTCTTAAAAAATTCCTCCACCTTGCCTGCCGCGATATGGTAGGAGGCTTTCAGTGCCCCCTCCGAGGTGTCGAGTATTGCGGCCATCTCCTCATATTTCATCTGGTCGTAATAGCGCATCACAAACACCTGCCTCTGCTTGGGCGGCAACTCACTGATTGCCTGCTGCAGCAGTCGCTCCGTCTCGTCGCCGTCGAAATAGGGATCACTCTCCAGGGTGTCGGCCACACTGGCCTCCTCGCTGTCGATAGCCACCGTATCCTTGCGCTGCTGGATAAAGGCCAGACTCTCGTTGGCAGCTATACGATAGAGCCATGTGGACAGCATCGACTCGCCGCGGAAGGAGTCGAGTGCCAGCCACGCCTTGAGGAAGGTGTTTTGCAGCACATCGTTGGCATCGTCATGGTATGTCACCATGTGGCGTATCTGCCAGTAGAGCCTTGCACCGTATTTGGCTACCACGGCCTCAAAAGCTGCCCTGCGTCCCGAAGGATCGCGGAGCTGCTCCACTAATTGGGTGTCGGAGGGATGCTGCGGCATAAGTGTCTTTGACTCTGGTGTAACAATTAGAGCAATTAGGTTGCGCGATTGCCGTAGCCTAATTGCTCTCAGTTATATGCTTGTATTGAAATATGGTCTATGAGATGGTCACCTTGCGAACAAACTTCCCGACCTTCAGCAGATAAACACCCTTCTGCAGATTGGTGTTGATAGTCTGGTCGTCGGTATCTATGCCGTAGCTTGCAGCCTTAGTGCCGGTGACATAGTAAACCACGAGGGTCTGCCTGGCGGCTCCTGCTACACGGATAGTGTTGCCTGAAACGCTCACGTTGATATCCTGTCCCTCGGGAGCGGTAGCCATAACGGGCTCACCCTCCGTAGGAGTGGCGGCTGCGAGAGCCGGTGCTACGGACAGGGACATTGCCATGCCTAGGGCGATTATCAAACGATTTATGCGCTTCATTTGGTGCGTTTTCTCACTTTTTACGGTGCAAAGATAGAACTTTTTTATATACAAACCAAATTTTCACACAATTTTTTTGCTTTTTTTGCGTTACGGGGCATTTCTTTTATTACCTATCTTCATTAAAGCAAGGCCTATGATTATCCATATCACCTCTCGCACACGAGTGATAAGACTGGTATATACGCCGTAGGCTCCGCTGATAGACAAAGCGCTCACAGACAACGCAAAGCCACCCTCTCGGGCACCCAGCTGCATAGGCGAGAAGAAGAAGATATTGCCAAACAGCGAGGTGAACGCCATTATAAGCACGCAGTCAAAGAAATTGACGTCGTTGGTCAGTATCCTCAGTATGAAATATATCTCCAGCGCGGTAAGCACACGGGCGCTGAACTCAAACAGGAATGAGGCGTAGAAGCTGGCGCTGTGCTGCGAATGGAGTTCCGCTATCTGGCTGTCTATCTGCATCAGCTTGTCATGCTTGCTCTCCGACAGCTTACGCGCATACTTGCCCAGCCAGGGGATGCGCCCCAACACACGCAGCGTCTTGACTATCATGCCGTGCTTGTAGCCCTTGGCAAAGAAGTATATTGCCAGCAGACAGAACGCTATCACGGCCGCAAGCAATATCCACATCTTAGTGTCGGGCTTATACATTATTATAAACAGTATCGCCGACGCAAGCCAGAAGCATATATGGCTAAACACATGCATCATCACATAGAGTATCACGCTGCTGGTGGCACGGCTGCTGCCCAGCACCGGGCTCAGCTCCATGATGCGGTAAGGCTCGCCGCCCATCAGTCCGCAGGGAGTGGCATAGTTGAGCGCAAAGCCCGAGATGGTCAGCTTATAGACCTTGCCCAGCGACACAGGCACATGTTTCTCGCCGTTCTTGATGATGAAATACCAGCTCACAGCATTGAAGAAGTATATCACTACCCATACTCCCACCACGGCGGCAAACCACCACCCTGCCCTGCGGATGTGAGCCCACAGCTCGGCATAGTCCATGTCGAATGTCAGCAGCATTATCACTACTGCCACTGCGCCAAGTATAAAGAATATATTACGATAGAGAGGCTTCATATTTCACTTTTATTGTCTTTCCCTCATCCGCAGCGATAGTGTTGGGAAACACCTCGCGGGCCTGACTCAGCAGCAGCGACGTGTCGTCGTAGCTGGCGGAGTAATGGCCTATCATCAGCTGCCCCACCTCGGCCCGCCTGGCTATCTCGGCTGCCTGGCCGGCAGTGGAATGACCGTGTATGCGAGCCTTGGCCTCCTTGCTGTTGTCGTAGGTCGACTCGTGATAGAGCAGGTCCACGCCCTTAATCATCGGCACCAGCTCCGGCATATATGCCGTGTCGGAACAGTAGGCATACGTCCTTGGAGGATCGGCGGGAGTAGTCAGGCGACTGTTGGCAATCACCCTGCCGTCGGGCATGGTCCAGTCTGCGCCAGCCCTGATATTGTTGAGCTGACTCACAGGTATGCCGTAGCAGTCGGTCATCTCGCGATTCACATGGGGCAGGCCCTGCTTCTCCTTGAAGAGG
The DNA here is from genome assembly GCA_017618515.1 of Bacteroidaceae bacterium. Next base: position 1,958 of record JAFZUB010000139.1, on the reverse strand, counting down.
AAGCCGTTGCACTCCATACAGTGCCTCAGCGGCAGGCTCCACACCTCCATCGTGCGGTCCTCGTAGATAAGGGCGTGCTTCGTGGGGTCAACCACATGAAACACCACCTCGAAATCCAGCCCGTGGCAGAAGAGCCTGAGCTGCTCGTCCAGCAGCGCCTTGAGTGGCTCGTGGGCATAGACATGGAAATCCTTGGTGCGCCCCAGCAGTCCGAACGACGATATCATGCCTACCAGTCCCAGACAATGGTCACCGTGTAGATGGGAGATAAACACATTGCGCAAGGCCATGAACTTCTGCTTGTAGCTACGCATCTGCAGCTGAGTGCCCTCGCCGCAGTCCACCAGCGACAGCTTGTCGTGGATGTTGATCATCTGCGCCGACGGGTTATGGCGCAGCGTCGGTGTGGCACTGCCGCAGCCCAGTATCGTGACCTCAAATTTCTCCATTGCCTCGCGCGTACATTATTAAATTATTAAAGTCCCTAGGACCTTAAGGACCCTAAGGACTTTAACTATCATAGGTTTTGTTGGTTCAGATTACTCTGCGCCACCCTGCTCAGCGAGCTTGGCCTTGAGTTCGGCCAGTGCGTCGTTGTCGGCCAGGGTATTGGCAGCAGCCTGGTTCTGGATCTCAGGAGCGGCCTCGGTGGCAGCAGCCTTGCGCTCGGTGTTGCTCTTGCGCTCAGCCCTCTGCTCATCCTCAAACACGCGGCTGTGACTCAGGATAATGCGGCGGGTCATCTTGTTGAACTCAAGCACCTTGAACTGAAGCTTCTCGTTCAGCTGAGCCTTCGTCTTATCCTCCTTCATCAGATGCTTCGGGGTAGCGAAGCCCTCGATGCCGTACTCCAGCTGGATTACGTCGCCCTTGTCGTGCTCCTCAACGATGGTACCCTCATGAATAGAGCCCACGGTGAAGATAGTCTCGAATACATCCCAAGGATTCTCCTCAGTCTGCTTGTGGCCGAGGCTCAGGCGGCGGCTGTCCTTATCTATCTCAAGCACTACCACTTCGATGTCCTCACCAATCTTGGTGATCTCTGACGGGTGCTTAACCTTCTTGGTCCATGACAGGTCGGAGATATGAATCAGGCCGTCAACGCCCTCTTCCATCTCAACAAACACACCAAAGTTGGTGAAGTTGCGTACCCTGGCAGTATGCTTGCTGCCTACGGGATAGCGCTCCTCGATATTCTGCCAAGGATCGTCCTTGAGCTGCTTGATGCCCAGCGACATCTTGCGCTCGGCGCGGTCGAGATTCAGCACTACGGCCTCCACCTCGTCGCCCACCTTCATAAAGTCCTGAGCGCTGCGCAGGTGAGTGCTCCAGCTCATCTCGCTGACATGGATCAGACCCTCCACACCGGGAGCCACCTCCACAAATGCACCGTAGTCGGCCATAACGACCACCTTACCCTTAACCTTGTCACCCGGTTGGATGTTAGGATCGAGGGCATCCCAAGGATGCGGAGTGAGCTGCTTCAGACCGAGCTGAATGCGCTGCTTCTCCTCATCAAAGTCGAGGATAACGACGTTGATCTTCTCGTCAACCTGTACAAACTCCGTCGGATCGCCAACGCGGCCCCACGACAGGTCGGTGATATGAATCAGACCGTCCACACCGCCGAGGTCCACAAATACGCCGTAGGAGGTAATATTCTTTACTATACCCTCGAGCACCTGGCCCTTCTCCAGCTTGGAGATGATCTCCTTCTTCTGGCTTTCGAGCTCAGCCTTAACGAGAGCCTTGTGGCTAACCACCACATTGCGATATTCCTGATTAATCTTGATAACAAGGAACTCCATGGTCTTGCCTACGAATACGTCGTAGTCGCGGATAGGCTTCACGTCGATCTGGCTGCCAGGCAGGAAGGCCTCAATACCAAACACATCGACAATCATACCACCCTTGGTGCGAGCCTTTACGAAGCCCTTCACCACTTCCTTGTCTTCCAT
>JAFZUB010000138.1 GCA_017618515.1 Bacteroidaceae bacterium | reverse complement strand
TATGTTCTGCTGCAGCGGTATCCTTTTCAACCACGAGAGTGAACGCAGGGGCGAGACATTTGTGACGCGTAAGATAACGCTGGCTGCAGCTCGCATAGCCCAGGGCCACCAGGACTGCCTGTATCTGGGCAATCTTAGTTCACTGCGCGACTGGGGCTATGCCAAGGACTACGTGGAGTGTATGTGGATGATGCTGCAACAGGAAAAGCCCGACGACTTCGTCATAGCTACGGGCGTGCAACATAGTGTGAGGGAATTCTGCTATGAGGCGTTTAAGTGCGCAGGTATCACGCTGGACTTCCGCGGACAAGGCCTCGACGAAGTGGGCGTGTGCATCGACGGTCCCGCCAAGTTGGTAGGCAAGACGCTGGTAAGGGTTAGCGATGACTTCTACAGGCCCACTGATGTAGTGAACCTGTGGGGCGACCCGACGAAGGCTAAGGCTAAGCTGAAATGGAATCCCAGCAAGACATCATTCCATGAACTCGTTGCCCTGATGGTGAAGCACGATATGGGCAAGGTAGCTGGAGAGGGTGCCGCAGCGAAAGTAAGGACTAACTTGGCAGAGTATTTGGAGAAAGGTATTGTAAGATGAAAAAAGACAGTAAAATATATGTGGCGGGGCACCGCGGAATGGTGGGGTCTGCCATTGTTCGGGAACTGCAGAGGCAGGGATACACCAATATTATTACACGTACGCACAAGGAGTTGGATCTGACCCGACAAGCCGAGGTGGAGAAATTCTTTGAGGAAGAGCGGCCGGAATATGTCTTTCTGGCAGCAGCAAAGGTTGGCGGCATAGTGGCCAACGAGAGTGCGCTGGCAGACTTCATGTATGACAACATGATTCTCGAGATGAACGTGATTCACTCGGCATGGAAGAATGGCTGCAAGAAACTGGAGTTCCTCGGCAGCAGTTGCATATACCCGAGGATGGCACCACAGCCTATGACGGAGAGTTGCCTGCTGACGGGAGCGCTGGAGAAAACGAATGAGGCCTACGCGCTGGCAAAGATTAGTGGCTTGAAGTACTGCGAGTTTCTCAACCGCCAGTACGGCACGGACTTCATCAGTGTGATGCCGACAAACCTCTATGGCCCCAACGACAACTACCACCCCGAGCACAGCCATGTGCTGCCGGCGCTAATACGTCGCTTCCATGAGGCGAAAGTCGCTGGACTAAAGAGCGTGACTTGCTGGGGCGACGGTTCGCCACTCAGAGAGTTCCTCTACGTAGACGACCTTGCCAACCTGTGCGTATTTCTGATGAACAACTACAGCGGCAATGAAACGGTGAATGCCGGCACAGGCAAGGAACTGACCATCAAAGCGCTTACGGAGCTAGTGGCTAAGGTGGTGGGCTACCAGGGAGCCATAGAGTGGGACACGTCTCGCCCCAATGGCACTCCGCGCAAGCTGCTCGACGTAAGCAAGGCTGCAGCCCTCGGGTGGACCTACACCACGGAGCTGGAGGATGGCATACGGCTGGCGTATGAGGACTTCCTTAATAATCCGATGAGGGCAGAGAGATAAGATTTAACGACTAAAATGACTGTATAGTGAAACTGACGACGACTAAGGACGGTAGGTCATATCTGGTGCCGTTCCTGCTCATATCGAGCCTGTTCTTCATGTGGGGATTCGCCCACGCAATCCTAGAGGTGCTCAACCCGCACCTCAAAAACCTGCTGGGACTTAACCACGCCAATGCTGCATGGGTACAGGTGGCGACGTATGCCGCGTATTTCCTGATGGCCATCCCTGCCGGCAAGATCATACGCCGATGGGGCTACCGAGGCGGTGTGCTGACCGGCTTGGTGCTCTATGGGGTGGGGGCGCTGCTGTTCCTTCCCATCTGTGTATGGGGCACGAAGGCCGACAACCCTGCAATGATCTATCCGGCATTTGTTGGGCTCCTGTTTGTGATAGGCTGCGGACTGACATGCCTTGAGACATCTGCCAACCCCTATGTGACGGTACTCGGCGAAAAGAAATCGGCAGAGCAACGCATCAACCTGGCGCAGTCGCTCAATGGCCTAGGCTGGATATGCGGACCGCTAGTCGGAGGCATGTTCTTCTTCGGACAACAGACTACAGGCAATGGACAAGAAACGGCAGACATCGCGTCAGTGGCTACGCCCTATGTGATAGTGGGTGTGTTTGTGCTGCTGGCCGCTCTGGGCTTCAAGTTCTGCAAACTGCCGGAGCCGAAGGAGGAAGAGTCACAAAGTACCACAGTCGCAGAATCGCATAGCTATCAATTGCGAAAGTCGCGCATCTTCGTGATGGGAGTAATAGCGCTATTTCTTTATGTCGCTGCACAGACGGGTGTAAACAGCAACTTCGTGGCTTACTTCATCGAGAACGTGGGCATCTCCAAGGGCGAGGCAAGCCTGTGGCTGAGCTTCGGCGGCATGGGGCTGTTCTTTGTCGGCAGACTGGTGGGCAGCTGGCTGATGGGCTACATCCGTGCCGACAAACTGCTGCTGGCTTACGCTGTGGGAGCCACGCTCGGCACCCTGGTGATTATTGTTTGCCGGGGCTGGCTGTCGATGGGTGCTTTCTTCCTCGTGTATCTCTGCGAGAGCATAATGTTTCCTACCATCTTCTCGCTGGCACTGCGCGGTGCGGAGGGACAGACCAAGAGGGCGTCGTCATATCTCATCATGACCATCGTGGGCGGTGCGGTCGCTCCAATGCTGATGGGCTGCATTGCCGATGCCACCTGTGTGGCACTGGGCTTTATTGTACCGCTGGTATGCTATGTGGTGATTGGCGGATATGCTGCCATGTTCAGAAACTCAAATATAATAAGTTGATAGTAGTTCAAGAAAATGAATGCTATACTGATTGTTTTGCCGATATTATCATTGCTGATGTTTGACCTCGGCCTGACGCTGAGGGTGAGCGACTTTGGTCTTGTGCTTAAGCAGCCACGGGCTGTGATGATTGCTCTGGTAGGGCAGATAGTGCTGTTGCCATTGCTGGCTTTTGCACTGGCTATGGCGTTTAAGTTGCCGCCGGAGTTTTTCGTGGGCATGGTGCTGATAGGCTGTTGCCCGGGCGGCAGCAGCAGCAATGTATTCTCTATGCTTGCCAAGGGCGACGTGGCATTATCTGTAATGCTTACAGCATTGAGTAGTATTATCACTCTGTTTACCGTGCCGTTGATACTTCAGTGGGCCACTCAATGCTCTATGTTTGACGCTCAAAACTCCATCCACCTGCCTGTGGGCAATCTGTTGGTGCAAAATCTGGTGCTGATGTTTCTGCCCATCCTCATCGGTATCGGCGTGAAGCATTGGTGGCCTGTGGCGGCTGCAAAGATCGAGAAGGTGCTGTCCAAGCTGGCTTTCCCGTTGCTTATATTGCTGGCAACCATTTTCTTTATCCAGCACAGCGACACGATATCCAACAACATAGCATTGCTGGGAGTCTGCGTGACTCTGCTGCTGATATGTGCCACGGGTAGTGCGGCGTTACTGTCGCGACTATTCAAGTTGGGTTACCGTCAGCGTCGCACGGTGGTGATAGAGGTGGGAATGCAGAATGCGGCTCAGGCCATTGCCGTCGCATCCAGTCCTTTCATATTTAATAATGACACCATTGCCATCCCCGCCATCATCTATGCGCTGATGATGAACATCGTGCTCCTCCTCTACGTCGGAAAAATTATTGCAAAGAAATAGGAGCCATGAGGCTCCTATTTCTCTATTACTACGAGACTATCTTCATCAATGCGGATCTGCAGCCATTGTTGGAGTTTTAGTCTATCCATGGGAGTCAGACTCTTGTTGGCAGCGACACCTACAAGCGCTATCACATAATGGTGTTGGTTTACTGTGTCGCCAACAGCTTCCGCTACACGTGCCAGTGCCAGGGTGTTGACCTGTGGGAATAGTGTGCTCATCTCTGGCCGTATCTCTGCAGACAGGTTGGCAAGACGTGTGTAGCTATTCAGCTGTGTCGTAAGCCTTGTCGCTTGTGCCGACAATTCCAGCAGTTTCCTGTGATCTGCCTCGCGAGTAGTGCTTATCTGCGACAGTTGGTTATTAAGAGCGAGTATGCTGTCTGTCTGCACGCCTTGAATGATACGAAGGCTATATCCCTCCATGCCATATTGCTCCATGCGGCGTTCTGCAGCAAGACGCGTTGGTTCCGTTATCTCACGTCCCACAGCAACGACACGCAGTCTGAGGCTATCCTTCTCCACATCACTGGAGATGACCTGTGTGCCACGCTGCGTCAGTTCGGTCTTGATAAACTTGCGTACGTTATTGTCAAAGATGCTTTGGCGTACGATGCTCACAGTCATAACGACGGCGGGAAGCATTGTCAGCACCACAATGGCCATAACGATGCGGCTGGCCTTGACGCCCACCTCCGACGACCGAAACTCTCGTTGGCGGAAATGCATCAGTCTCACACCGCAGTATGTAGCCAAAGCTATAAATACACTATTGATAAAGAATAGGTAGAATGCGCCGAGGAAGTAGAGGAAATGCCCCGTCGCCAGTCCATAGCCTGCTGTGCAGAGCGGAGGCATGAGGGCGGTAGCTATGGCCACACCTGGTATGACATTGCCTTTTCCTCGGGTGCACAGAGCTATTATGCCTGCCGCACCGCCACAAAAGGCGATCAGCACGTCATATAGGGTAGGCGAGGTGCGGGCAAGCAGTTCCGACCGTGCCTCACCGAGAGGGGTGAGAAAGAAATATACCATCGCTGTGAGCACACTGATGAGTGTTGCCACACCGAAACTCTTTGCTGCACGCTTCAGTAGGTCAAGGTCATTGATGCCTACTGCCAGTCCCATACCGATGATTGGCCCCATGAGTGGCGAGATAAGCATTGCACCTATGATGACTGCCGTGGAGTTTACGTTCAGACCCAGCGATGCCATGAATATGGCGAAGATAAGCACCCATAGTGTTGCACCGCGAAATGAAACTCCGCTGCTAATCTGCTCTATGATAACCTGTTCGTCATCCTTGTCGGGCATCAGATTAAAATAGTACTTCGCTTTCTCTGTAATCTTGTTGATGTCCATAGACTAAGTTTTATTTTTAGTGTCACGCCTCCTGTTGTTATGTCTGCCACCATGTGTTTTTCTCTGCGGCATTTGCGGTCTTTGCGGCTTTCTCGATGTTCTCTTCGAAGTCTTCTTTGCCGGCTGACGGCGCGGGTTATACTCCGGCACCTCGTTGAGTCCCTCCGGCAGTGGCAGTTTGGGTATCTCGTGGCCCAGAAAACGCTCTATCTTGCCGAAATAGAATTGGTCCTCTTCGCTTACGAGGGTGACAGCTCTTCCTTCCTTGCCGGCACGAGCGGTGCGCCCCACACGGTGTATGTAGTCCTCGGCATCGCGCGGCACATCGTAGTTGATCACTAGCTGTATGTCGTCTATGTCAATGCCTCGCGAGATGAGGTCGGTGGCCACGATTAGGTTGATACGCCCTGCCTTGAAGTCCTGCATCACATGGTTGCGCTCCTCCTGTGTGAGGTCGGAGTGCATCTGCGACAGCTTGATTCCCATCTTGCGCATCTTGATGGCGAGGTCTTTCACCTTCGTCTTCTTCGACACAAACATGATGGCTCGCTTTATCTCCTGCGGCTTGAGCAGCGTTTCGAGTATTCGCATCTTCTGCGGCTCGTAGCAGATATAGGCCTTGTGGTCGATGCCCTCGGCGGGCTTGCTCACGGCAATGCGTATATTCACAGGATTGCTCAGCAGCGAGTCGGCCAGCTTTTGTATGTCGTCAGGCATGGTGGCGGAGAAGAGCAGCGTCTGTCGCTTGGCGGGCAGATACGACGCTATCTTCATTATGTCGTCGTGAAAACCCATGTCGAGCATGCGGTCAGCCTCGTCGAGCACAAAGAAGCTGACGCGGCTCAGGTCCACATTGCCCAACTGCAGGTGGGAGATAAGACGCCCCGGGGTCGCCACGATGATGTCGGCGCCCATCTTCATGCCTTTCAGCTCGCGGTCGTAGCGGTAGGCATCGTTGCCGCCATATACGGCCACTCCGGAGAACGGCACATAGTAAGAGAAGGCCTCGAGCGCCTGGTCTATCTGCATAGCCAGCTCACGGGTGGGCACCATAATAAGGCAGTTCACGCTACCCTCTGGGTAGTGGCCGGTGCAGAGGCGATGGAGCACGGGCAGCAGGTATGCGGCTGTCTTGCCGGTGCCTGTCTGGGCTATGCCTACCAGGTCGCGCCCTTCGAGTAGTGGGGGTATTGCTTGTTCCTGGATCGGCGTGCACTCGCTGAAGCGCATCTCATAGAGCGCGTCGAGCAGACGGTCATCCAGATCTAGTTTTTCAAATGTCATGTACTAAGTTTCAAATTTCAAATCTCCTATCTCGGCGTGCGCCGGTAGAGCACAAAGGCTACTACGGAGAAGATGATATTGGGTATCCACACTGCCAGCATGGGCGGCCAACCGCCATTGGTGGCGAAGGAGGCTGATATGGTCTGGAATAGGATGTAGCCGAAGCTGAGCGCCAGTCCCAGTCCTAGCGAGAGACCCATGCCTCCCTTGCGTTTCTCACACGACAGTGTCACACCAATGATAGTAAGAATAAAGGCAGCAAAAGCCGAGGCGAACCGTTTGTGGTACTCCACCTCGAAGGTGCTCACATTGGCTGAGCCTCTCATACGCTGCTTGTCGATATATTCGCTTATCTCCGGCGTCGTCATCGTCTCCTGCTGGTTGCGGGTGTAGAGCAGGTCGCGCGGCTCCACCACTATGATGGTGTCAAGCTCCACGCCCGAGGTTATCTTCTCGTGCATGCCGTGCAGCTCTCGGATGCTGTAGTTGTAGATGTGCCACTGATAGCGGCGGTCGGCAATGGTGTCATACTGCACTCGCAGTGCCGTGAGGTGGCTCACAAGCTTCTTGTTGCGAAACTTGTCCAGGCTGAAGCCGGAGCCCGACTTCGTGTTAATGTTAAAGGACGAGAAGAAGGCTATCACTCCAGTGTCCACCTGCAGCTGCACATTATCCACTATGGTTATCTGGCGCTTCTTGATGTATTGGTTTTCGAAGTCGGTGCGGCTTTTGTTGGAGTGGGGGATTACGTATGCTCCCAGCACCAGGTTCAGCAGTCCTATCAGCACTGCCGAGATTATGTAGGGCCGCAGTATGCGCTTGAAGCTCATGCCGTTGGAGCGCATGGCTATTATCTCGCTGCGGTCGGCAAGCTTGGAGGTGAAGAAAATCACCGATATGAAGACAAACAGCGAACTAAACAGATTGGCGAAGTAGGGGATAGTGTTGAGATAGTAATCCACGAATATTCTGCCCCACGAGATACCAAACTCCTTGTTGGCGGTCGTCAGCTTGTCTATCTTCTCGTTGAAGTCAAAGACAATGACTATCGCTATGATGAGGACTATCGAGAAGAAATACGT